>JBQEKJ010000054.1:3017-11708 GCA_052103835.1 Pauljensenia sp. | reverse complement strand
CCTCGAAGCGTGCCTCGACGGGCAGGTCTGTGTGGAACCACCCGATACTCAGTGAGTAGTGAAAGTGCCTCTGACCTGCAGTGGTGATGATGCTTGAGGTCATCCCTGTGCTCCCTTGCGTGTTGCGCGTGTCACGTGTTTGACACCCAGACGGCTCGACTATACACTCGGAGCGGATACGGTAGCCAATATCCAATCGGCAGAGTTGCCGATCACTTCGACAGAGGAGAAGCAATGGTGCGCTCGAATCTCACTATTCGACCGTTGAACACGGGATTCATCCCAACAGTTCCACTGCAGTATCACTTTCACTTTTCTGCGGGCCCCTACCTGGATGGTGTCTCCAGCGAGAAGGTTCCACTGCCCTGTTACGCCTTCCTGATCGAGGGCGGTGAACACCCGGTTCTCGTAGACACAGGTATGGCGTGGACCGAGCGAGCCTGCAGTGCCCATCACCCGGGCTCTTGGCAGGATGAGGGACAAGACATCGAAAGCCTTCTCCACGGAGTAGGCTACGAATGTACTGATATCGGAACCGTGATCCTTACTCACCTTCATTGGGATCACAACTACTATCTCGAGAAGTTCACTAAGGCGCGAATCGTGGTCAACAAGCGTGAACTCGAGTTCGCGAAGGATCCTATTCCCCTTTACTACAAGTCCTATGAATCCCCGGTTCTTGGGCTAAAGGCCCCCTTCTCTGGGATGGATCTTGAAACGGTTGAGGGAGAGGTTGAGATCGAGCCCGGGATCCGGGTGTTCGAGACACCAGGGCACTCTCCGGGGCATCAGTCTGTGGAGGTTGACTGTGCAGATGGGGATAGCTACATCTGCGCGGGTGACTCGATGTTCTCACTGCGGAATCTGGAAGAGATTCCAGAACTGCACTACGACATCATCCCGCCGGGGCGGTTCTCGGATGTGATCGACGCTTGGTATAGCGTTCGCGCTCAAAAGGCGCGCGCCAAGGACGCAAGGCACCTCCTGCTGGCTCACGATGAGACGCTGCTGGCCCGTGTCGCGAAGACTCCGGTGATTGGTGAGGCAACTGATGCGGCCATCAGCAGCAATCCTCGGTAGTTGGGACACCAAGTGTACAGAAATGCGCTACATGAGGGACCGATTGCAGCGCATGGGCCTTTCGGTGCTACTGGTTGACGTATCAACGAGGCAGAACGATATACCGACGGATGAGGTTCAGCTCACGTCCGATTCGATCCAGAGAACTGCACAGGAACGCGGTATCGTCCCCACCAGCTCCGGACGGGCGGACATGATTGAGTTCATGGCAAAGGCCGCTGCGTGCATTGTAAAGGAACTATTTGACCGCAACTCGATTCAGGGGATTTTATCGGCAGGAGGATTGCAGAATACAACGTTAGCAGTTGGTGCGATGGAGGCACTTCCAATCGGGTTTCCGAAGGTACTTGCCACAACGGTTGCAAGCGGGAATCGCACGTTCTCTTCCGTTCTGGGGAACCGTGACATAGTTGTTGTGCCGTCCCTGGCGGATCTGGCTGGGTTGAACTTCGCAACGAAGGCCACTCTGGACTGTGCATGTGATTGTCTTGCAGGAATGATCCAGAACACGCATGTTGCGCGGCGGACGAAAGACCGACTGGTTGTCGGCCTAACGATGATGGGGGTTACGAACCAAGGTGCCGCCGGCGCACTTGCTCATCTACAGAGCAAAGGCATCGAGACGGTAGGGTTTCATACGACCGGTGCTGGAGGCGCCGTACTGGAGTCCTTCATCAGGGAAGGCAAGATTGACGCTGTTCTCGACATGAACCTACATGAGATCGTAAGCGAGTACTTTGGTGGAGGATACTCCTTCGGAGCCACCGGACGACTGACTGCGGCTGTGGACTGTCAAGTCCCCATGGTGCTCGCTCCTGGTGGGCTTGACTTTGTCGACTACTACGTCAAGGATTTCTCACCCGGCCTAAAGGGTAGGAAGTTCGTTCTCCACAATGGATCACTTGCTCACATCAAGCTCAACGTGGCCGAGGCGGAGGCCGTGGGAGAGGTGGTCGGAAAAAGATTGAGGCATGCATCTGCACCGGTGCTGATGTTGGTCCCAACCTCCGGTTTGAGATCGGACAGCGGCGTAGGTGAAGCAATGTTCGATCCAGAAGTTGACCATGTCCTGGTTGAGTCGATCCTGAGTTCCGCTTCAGAAACTCTCGAGGTCGAGTATGTAGATTCATGTCTCGACTCGAGAGAGTTCGGCGCAGCAGCGGCTGAGCGACTGTTCGAGAGAACTCAAGGACTTCGTGAGCGAATTGACGGAAGCGGTGTGGAAGAATGAATGACTATGAGCTCGAGAGCCTCCGAAGAGAACTTTGTCTGGTAGCGAGTCGAGCATATGCAAACCGGATGCAATCAGGGAACGGTGGGAACATCAGTTGTCGAGTGCCCGGTCGAGAACTGATGTTGGTTACGGGAAGTGGTACCTCCTTCATTGATTGCGACCCTGAATCGTTTGTGCTGACGACTCTGGATGGTGACGTTGTCGCAGGCGTGGGAAAACCCACTCGTGAGGTATTCATGCACGGTCACATCTATCGAGAGCGGAGTGACGTCAATGCGATCGTGCATGTGCACTCTCCGTACGCGATTGCTGTCGCACATCGATGTGATGAGCTGCCCAAGCCCACTTGGCATTCGGGGATGAAGATTCGTCATCCGATTCCGGTTTTGGCCGTGCCTTCGCCCATGGTTCGGCCTGAGGATTGGGAACAGGTTCATCGCGCTCTTGTCGAGTATCCAGGGCTTGGAGCTTTCGTTCTCCGTGATCACGGCACTGTTTGCATGAGCAGTTCCATAAGGGAAGCAGAGCACTTGTGTGAACTGGTCGAAGAATCGGCGGAGATCTCACTGTTCTCGGCTGTGTGGGACTATGTGGTGAATGACTCTTCAAACTGATTCTTGCTGGTTCTCGATCAACTCGAGTGTAA
This sequence comes from Pauljensenia sp., assembly GCA_052103835.1. Lineage (GTDB taxonomy): Bacteria > Actinomycetota > Actinomycetes > Actinomycetales > Actinomycetaceae > Pauljensenia. The sequence continues at coordinate 8,748 of JBQEKJ010000054.1, read as the reverse complement.
CAAGGCGGCGCAGTGGAGCGTTCGCCAGAGGTGACTTCACAAAGGAGTGGAGAAATGTCCACGCAACAGCAGCAGAAAAAGGCCCTGGCTACAGGAGTGTCTTTTCCAACCAAGCATAGATGGTGGGTGTTGACGCTACTAGTCCTGGCCACGTTTGCGAACTATATTGATCGCGCGGTTATGGCGGTTGTTGGACCTACCCTACAGGAGGAGTTTGGCTTCTCGGATGTCCAGTATGGATGGCTCTCGTCCGCGTTCGTTTGGGGAATTGTTGCCGTAATCCTTTTCTTCGGTGCTCTTATGCAGCGATATGGTGAGCGGCTCATCGGTGGAATCGGTCTTGTTGGATTCTCGATGGTCACAGCGCTCACTGGGTTCGCTGGCGGGTTCTCGTCGCTTCTAGCGGGACGTCTGGCGTTGGGTGTATTTGAAGCTCCTACTTTTCCTATGAACGCTACCCTCGTTCGCAGGTGGTTCCCGAAGACCGAACGCGGCAAGGCGGTGTCAAGCTATCAGTTCGGGGCTACATGCGGCACCGCTTTGGGTATCCCGATTATTGGATTGATTGTTCATTATTGGGGTTGGCGAGCAGGGTTCTTCTCAGCTGGAACATTTGGCCTGCTCATTGGATCTCTTTGGTTCTTGACGGTTCGCAACTCGCCAAGTGAGTCGGAGAAGGTGAACGCGGAGGAGCTTGCGATCATTGAGGGGACGGGTGAGCCTGAGCCCATCAAGCGCCACACGACGTGGGCAGATCGTATGTCCTTACCGATCGTCGGTTGCTTTCGCTTTACGTGATCACCGGCGCGACGTCGACGGCGTTTTTCTTCTTCATGACATGGCTTCCCAAGTATATGAAGAGCGAAATGGGCGTCGACGTCACGGGTGGCCTTGCCTCTGGTCTGAAGGGTACAATTCCGTATATCTGTGCCCTTGGTGGGATTGTTGTTGGGGGCTGGCTAAGCGATCATTTGATTCAGTCGGGAGTTCGGCCTGGGGTCGCTCGGAAGTGGCCTATTGGTGTCGGCCTCGTTGGAACAGTTGTGGTCTTCCTAATGCCGCTCGCCAGTTCCGTCACGGTTAGCATGGCCATCATTTCTGTGGCGTACTTTTCAGCGTCAATGGCGAACTGTGCATGGGTCCTTCCGACGGAGGTGTCCCGTAAAGACGTGGCTGCGTTGGCGAACTCGACATATGGATTCTTCACGAATCTCTTCGGAGCGTTGTCGCCTGTAGTGGCTGGCTATCTGGTGTCGTTGATTGGATACAACGCGATGTTGGTCTATATCGGGGTTTGGGCCCTCGTGGGGCTCTTTGCTCTGCTCGTCTTGCTTGACGATGTGGCTCCGACCCCGATAAAGGCCGATTAGTCGCAGTGTCTTCGGTCCCTCTGGCTCCCATGAGGGTGAGCTGGGGCGGATCGTGCAGGCCGGTGTCGCGGGCGCACTGGCTCCTGCACGCGCCTGATGCGTGCCAAGGTCTCGCAAACCGTTGCGAGCTGAATCATCCACATCACACCCGGGCCACTACCGGGAACAGAGGAGAGAAGGACATGGGATTCCGAGTTGTCATTGCGGGGGACATTGCTGGGTTCGGCTACAAGGAGACGATCAAGAAGGACCTGCTGGAGGACCCCCGCATCGATGAGGTTATCGATGCGGGCGTCGCCGAGGGGGAGGACATCGACTACCCCCACGTCGCAGTCAGAGCTGCGCGCATGATCGCCGCGGGAGACGCCGACCGGGGCATCTTCATCTGTGGCACCGGCCTCGGGGTCGCCATGGCCGCCAACAAGGTCAAGGGGATCCGCGCGGGGACAGCGCACGACTCCTACTCAGTGGAGCGGCTGGTCCTGTCCAACAATGCCCAGGTGCTCTGCATGGGGGAGCGGGTGATCGGACGGGAGCTCGCGCGCAGGCTTGCGCGGGAGTTCTTCGACTACACCTTCGATCCGGAGTCTCACTCGGCGCCGAAGGTCGCTGCGATCTGCGAGTACGAGGAGGACTGACATGCTCTGGGTGGGCACGAGCTGGAAGATGAACGGCACCCTGGCCTCCGCCAGGGACTACGCCGAGAAGCTGGTGGCGGCGGATGCCCACCAGTGGGAGGGCGTGCAGCCCTTCGTCATCCCGCCGGCCACCGCACTCTCCGAGGTGCACCGGGTCCTCGGACGTGACTCGGGCATCCTCCTGGGCGCGCAGAATGCGCACTGGGAGGACGCGGGGGCGTGGACAGGTGAGCTGTCCGTGCCGCAGGTCGCGGATGCGGGTGCTGAGCTCGTTGAGGTCGGGCACTCGGAACGTCGCCAGTACTTCGGGGACACGGACGAGGTCGTGAACCGCAAGGTCCGGTCGATCGTCGCCCACGGTTTGCGGCCCGTGTTGTGCGTGGGTGAACCGACGGAGGTCTTCGAGGAGGGGCGCACGGTGGAGTTCATCACCGGGCAGGCCGACTCCGCGCTCGATGGCGTCGACACCTCGGGTGTCGTGCTGGCCTACGAACCCATCTGGGCCATCGGCGAGCACGGACGGGAGCCCCGTCGGGAGGACCTCGCCCGGGCGTTCGACGCCCTGCACGACCGCTACGCGGATCGGGTGACCGCGGTGATCTATGGGGGGTCGGTGAACCGGGGGAACGCAGCGGAGCTCCTGGGGATCCCCGGCGTGGAGGGGCTCTTCGTGGGCCGCGCCGCGTGGAGTGCCGAAGGGTACCTCGAGATCCTGGCGATCGCCGGCGAGTGGGTCGGTCGCCACTGACACACACAGGACTGGCACGGTCCCACGGAGACCATCAGAACGGGTTCCAACCCCGTGGGGCTGCGCCACATCTTGCCGGTCCCCGAGCGCACCGCTCGGGGACCGGCACACTCGTGCCGATCGGTCAGGGGCCCATTCCCCTTACCGGTCGGCGTGGGCACACCCATGGCGGGGTCCTGTGCGCTCAGTGATCCCTGCGCGGTGGGTGCGGTGCGACAAGCAGTGCCGCGCAGGGCGTCACCGCTCGCGGGACAATGGAGACGGAACGATCGAGGAGGATGCGTTGAAGATCATCATGGCCAGCGACCACGCAGGACTGGCACTCAAGCAGGAACTTGCTGCGCACCTGCGCCAGCAGGGTCTCGACGTCGAGGACATCGGGACCCACACCCCGGACAGTGTCGACTACCCGGTGTTCGGGGAACGCGCGGCGCGCGCGGTGGCTCGTGGCGAGGGGGACCGCGCGATCCTCGTGTGCGGCACGGGCCAGGGGATCGGCATGGCTGCCAACAAGGTCCCCGGTGTGAGGTGTGCGATCGTCTCGGACACGTTCTCCGCCCGGATGTCGCGGGAGCACAACGACGCCAATGCCTTGGCGCTCGGGGCGCGTGTTGTGGGCACGGGGCTCGCCGAGGAGATCGTCGACGTGTGGATCTCGACGGAGTTCCTCGCGGGTCGACATGCCAGGCGTGTGGGCCTGCTCGACGGCATCGACGCAGTCGCGGGCAGGGTCACATCCGCGGGCGCGGTCGCGCGCTGACGAGGGTGGGGCTGGATCCGTACGACTGTCGATCCGCAGCTCTCCTGCAGCCGTCGGGGCGAGAGCTGTCGCTCCCGCCCTCGTCGCTCCCGTCCTCGCTTCGCCGCTTGCTGCCCGCCCCTACACGCCCTCCCGGAACCGCAGGTTCCCCGCGATAGAATCTCCCCACCATGACTGTCACCACTGCCACCGGCTCCGACATCCGCGTCCGCTTCTGCCCCTCACCCACAGGGACCCCCCACGTCGGGATGGTCCGCACCTGCCTGTTCAACTGGGCCTACGCCCGGCACACGGGCGGTACCTTCGTCTTCCGCATCGAGGACACCGACGCCGCCCGTGACTCCCAGGAGTCCTTCGACCAGATCCTCGACTCCCTGGACTGGCTGGGCCTGGACTGGGACGAGGGGGTTGGCAAGGGCGGCCCCCACGCTCCCTACCGTCAGTCCGAGCGCGTGGACATCTACCGCGACGTCGCCACCAGGCTCCTGGAGGGCGGCTACGCCTACGAGGCCTACTCCACGCCCGAGGAGGTCGAGGCCCGCCACCGCGCCCGCGGTGAGGATCCCAAGCTGGGCTATGACGGCTTCGACCGCGACCTCACACCCGAACAGGTGGAGGCCTACCGCGCCGAGGGTCGCCGCCCCGTCCTACGCATGCGTATGCCGGAGGAGGACATCACCTTCACCGACCTCATCCGCGGCGACATCACCTTCGGTGTGGGCTCCGTGCCCGACTACGTGATCGTGCGAGCCAACGGCGACCCGCTCTACACGCTGGTCAACCCAGTCGATGACGCGCTCATGGAGATCACCCACGTCCTGCGTGGCGAGGACCTGCTCTCCTCCACGCCGCGCCAGGTCGTGCTCTACCGTGCACTTGAGGACCTCGGCATCGCGAAGTTCATGCCGCGCTTCGGCCATCTTCCCTACGTGATGGGGGAGGGCAACAAGAAGCTCTCCAAGCGCGACCCGGAGTCCAATCTGCTTTTGCACCGCGACCACGGGATGATCCCTGAGGGCCTGACCAACTACCTGGCGCTGCTGGGCTGGTCGATCAGCCCGGACAACGACGTGTTCTCCATGCAGGAGATGGTCGAGGCCTTCGACATCGCCGACGTCAACCCCAACCCCGCGCGCTTCGACCTCAAGAAGTGCACGGCCATCAACGCCGAGCACATCCGCCTCCTGGAGCCCGAGGACTTCCGCGGGCGCATCGTGCCCTTCCTGCACCGCGAGTCCATGGTCTCCGCCGACTCCTTCGACGGCCTGGATGCCCACGAGCAGGAGGTCCTCACCGAGGCCGCCCCCCTCATCCAGACGCGTATCCAGCTGCTGGGGGAGGCCCCGGGCATGCTCGGCTTCCTCTTCGTCCCCGACGGCGAGCTGGTCCTCGACGACACCGCCGTGCACAAGCTCAAGGCCAACGCCATCGAGGTCCTCGACGCCGCGATCCCGGTCGTCGAGTCCGTCGGTGGCGCCGCAGGCAGTGGTGAGGGTGGTGGTGTGGGGAGCAGCGTCGCCACCGGCGTCACCACCAGCATTGACGAGGGCGGCGCCACAGCCGGTCCGGACGCAGGCTTCACCGCTGCGGCCCTGGAGGAGGGTCTGCGTGCGGCCATCGTCGAGGGCATGGGCATCAAGCCGCGTCTGGCCTTCGGGCCGCTGCGTGTGGCGGTGACCGGGCGTCAGGTGTCCCCCCCGCTGTTCGAGTCCATGGAGATCCTGGGCCGGGCGTCCTCCCTGGCGCGCCTCCAGGCCCTGAGGGACCGCCTGGCCTGACAATCCAGACAGGAAGGGACTTCGGCGTTCCCGCCCTCGTCGCTGAGCTGGGCCCACGTGGCCCACGAGCGATGGGGGCGCTCCCTTCCCGAGGCTCGGGTGATGTTCCTGTTCCCGAGTCGCCGGCGTTCCCCTCACCGAAGACGATATGGGGCCGGGAGGGCTTCCAGTGGGCATGCTCACGCAGCGGCGATTTGGCACAGGGGGGGCCGTTCAGGTACTGTTTTCTTTCGTCGCCGCAGGTACGGAAGTGCCTGAGGGGATACCACCATGGGGTATGGTGTAATCGGCAGCACGAGTGATTCTGGTTCATTTAGTCTAGGTTCGAGTCCTGGTACCCCAGCGGTCAGCGGTCGGATGGACGACTGCGGTGATCAACAAGGCCCCCATCGTCTAGCGGCCCAGGACGACGCCCTCTCACGGCGTTAACACCGGTT
>JBQEKJ010000054.1:0-2917 GCA_052103835.1 Pauljensenia sp. | reverse complement strand
CCCGGTGTGTCGCCCTCACCCCGGTACTGCGTCCACGCGCGGGCCCTCCCGTGGGGGTCAGGACGGACCTCGCGGTGGGAACGGAGCGGACTTCGCGGTGTCAGCGGGCGTCGATGGCGGTGACGAGGCGCTTCACCAGGTGGGGCCACGTCCACTCGGCCTCCATCCACTGACGCCCGGCGCGACCCATCCGCCCACGCAGCTCAGGATCCCGGAGCAGTGTGACCAAGGTGCTCGCCACGTCCGAGGGATCCCTGCCGTCGACCGTCAGGCCGGTCTCGCCCTCGTGCACGGTCTCCGGGGCACCTCCCGAGCGTCCGGGAACCACGGGGAGCCCCGTGGCGGCCGCTTCGAGGTAGCAGATGGGCAGTCCCTCGACCTCCAGTCCCAGGCGCCGGTCGCGTGTGGGCATGCAGAAGACATCTGCTCCTGCCAGCAGACCGGGCATCTCTGTCCTGTCCTTGCGCCCCAGCAGCAGGATGCTGTCGCGCACGGGGGAGCTGCGCTTGAGGAGTGCCAGCTCGCGGGCCTGTGGGCCCCCTCCGACGATCACCAGGCGTGCGTCGGGCACCGATTCCACGACCTGCGGCCAGCAGCGGATCAGGGTGTCGTGACCCTTGCGCTTGATGAGGCGGGAGCCGCACAGGACCGTGGGGGCGTCACCGATGCCATAGTGGGCGCGCATGGCGGCCCGCGCCCGGGAATCGGGACAGAAACGCTCCACGTCGACGCCGGAGGGCAGTTTGACGAGTTCCTTCGTGTCCGGGATCAGGGGGCGGAGGTTCCTCAGGGCGTACTCGGAGATGTAGGTGACGACGTCCGTCGTCTCCATGACGCGCTTGAGCACCTGGCGGGTGCCCGGAGCCCTCGACCAGCCGACCTCGTGTCCGTGGGTGGTGACGATGACGCGCGTCGCGCCTGCCTCCTTTGCCGCGGCCCCGAGGAGGCCCAGCGGGACGGACGACCCGAACCACACGGTCTCGATGCCGCGCTCCTGGATGATGCGCGTCATGTGGTCGCGCACCGAGGGGATCGGCAGGAGCACGAGCGAGTCGTGGCGGATCACGTCGTAGGCTGCCGCTGCGTCGAGGACCGCCGCCTTGTCGGCTTCGTGCGGGGTGGACACCAGGACCGTGAGGTCCTGTGGGGGGAGCCTCTTCGTGAAGTCGTCCAGGTAGGACTGGATACCGCCGATGGTCGGCGGGAAATCGTTGGTGACCAGCAGGGTGGGGCGCATGCCGCCCAGTCTAGGCACACGCCCGGGGCATCGTGGGCGGCCCGTCGGGGCCCGTGCGTGGCGCCGGTGTGCCTCCGTCCCGTCGCCACCGCAGCGCGAGGGGGCCGCCCTCGTCGGTGCAACGAGGACACGGACCGCATACGAGGGCGACCACGGAAGTCTCGCAGAACGACGCGACCAGGGTGGTACCCATGGAGCGGCACGTGGTCGTCCAGGTCCTGGTGGCTGTCGTCCTGGTGGAGGCGGGCATCCTGATCATGAGACTGGCCCGTGCCACTGCATCAGGTCGGCTGGAGAGGAACCCGGTCGCGGGCATGCGCCTCCCCGGCACCATGAGGAGTGAAGAAGCCGGGCGTGCCGCCCACATCTGCCTCAAGCGCCCGACGGAGTGTGTGGGTGTGACATCCGTGGTGAGCGGTCTCGTGGCGCTCCTCCCGCTCCCCGATGCCGTTCTCTGGCCGACGTGGGTCGCAGGGAGCGGCGTGATGCCCGGGTTGGTGCTCCACGGTGCGCGCGTCGTGAACCGGGCGGCCACGGGGATCCCGAGGACATCAGACGCATGGACCGCGATCCGCCACGGGCTGGCCGATGTTGGCTGCACGCCGTCGACCGGAACGAACACCCAGCGGGGCCTCGCTCAGAGTGCCTCAGCGTCCCTCAGAGCTCCAGGTCCTCCGCGGAACGCAGGAAGTCCGAGAGGCGGTTGGCTGCCGCCACCACGGAGGGCCCGTGCTGGCGGCCGGGCTGACGCCCCATCCGCTCAATGGGACCCGAGATGGAGATGGCGGCGAGCACCCGACCGGAGGGGCCACGGACCGGGGCGGACACGGAGGCCACACCCGGCTCGCGCTCACCCACGGACTGCGCCCAGCCGCGGCGGCGCACCTGGGAGAGCATCGTGGCGTTGAACGACGCACCGTAGAGACCACGATGGAGCCGGTCGGGCTCTTCCCAGGCCAGCAGCACCTGGGCCGCGGAACCGGCCCTCATGGAGAGCGTCGCACCGACGGGGATGGAATCGCGCAGACCCATCTGCCGCTCCGAGGCGGCGACGCACACACGCACGTCACCCTGGCGGCGGTAGAGCTGCGAGGACTCCTTGGCATGGTCGCGCAGCGCGATGAGAACGGGCATCGAAGCGGCCAGCAGACGGTCCTCACCCGCGGACGAGGCAAGTTCCTGCAGGCGGGGCCCCAGGACGAATCGACCCTGCATGTCCCGGGCCACCATGCGGTGGTACTCCAGGGCAACTGCGAGGCGATGAGCGGTCGGACGGGCCAGGCCCGTCGCCGAAACCAACTGGGCAAGTGTCGCGGGACCGGCCTCGAGCGCACCAAGGACCAACGCCGCCTTGTCCAGGACTCCCACTCCACTGGATGTCGCGTCCTCCATGTGTCGATCCTTGCATCTCAACCCCTGAGATCCAAAATCTCCACATCGTGGAACTGGCGAACCATGGGGCGCAGAACTACGCAAGGGACCCACCAACAGGGGTGGAGTCGCACAGGAGGGGTCATGAGCGGCACGTTGGCCGAGAAGGTCTGGTCGGACCACATCGTCAAGCGGGGTGAGGACGGAGCGCCCGACCTGCTCTACATCGACCTGCACCTCGTCCATGAGGTGACCAGCCCCCAGGCCTTCGAGGGTCTGCGGTTGGCGGGGCGTCCCGTGCGCCGCCCC
>JBQEKJ010000053.1:0-11739 GCA_052103835.1 Pauljensenia sp. | reverse complement strand
CCGAGGGAGGGGTCAGGAGCGGGTACGCTCCACCAGGTTCCGGTCGACGAGGGCGAGCACCTGCGCCACGACCTGCTCAATGCCCAGGCCCGAGGAGTCCACCACCGCGACCCCGGGTGCAGGCTCCAGGAACTCCGAGACCGTGGAGTCCGCGGCATCGCGATCCTCCACCTGGTGCCGTGTCGCCTCCAGGTGTTCCCTCGACTGGTCCCCGTAGAGCTCCTGCGTGCGCCGACGCAGACGCGCCTGCGGGTCCGCCAGCAGCAGGACCCGCACATCCGCGTCGGGGCAGACGACCGTCGTGATGTCGCGACCCTCCGCGATCATGCCGGACCCGGCCTCCCGGGCAGCCAGCATCCGTCTGCGCTGTTCGCGCGCCATCCAGTGGCGCACCTGCAGGTTCGTGGAGACCGCGGTGACGGCCTCGGAGATGCGCGGGCTGCGGATCTCCAGGGTCACCTCCACTCCCCCGACCAGGACGTGGGGGTCCAAGGGGTGGGAGTCCATCTCGAGCGGCATGGTGTCCGCCGCTGCCGCCACCGCGTCCTGGTCCGCCAGGTCGATACCGCGGTCGAGGGCGAACCAGGTGAGGGCACGGTACATGGCACCGGTGTCCAGGTAGCCGACGTCCAGGTCCAGTGCCACCCTCTTGGAGACGGTCGACTTGCCGGACCCGGCGGGGCCGTCAACCCCGATGGTGATGCCCACCCTGGCGATGAGTTCTCTGCGTCGTTCCTGGTCCACTGCGTGGTCCCTTCCCTCTCGTATGTGGGGCGTGCGGTCCGTGCTGTGCGCTGTCCGCCAGGATGGCGCCGCGCCCGGCCGACCTCCGCGCGTCGCGCGCTCAGCTGCCCTCGATGCCCTCGATGCCCGCGTGGGCGATGATGCGCCACCCGCGCCGCTCCAGCTCAACCTCGGCGTCGCGGGCGCGTGCCGGGTCGACCATGAGTCGCGCCACGCCGACGCGTTGTCCGGCCGAGTGGTCCAGGGTCAGGTCCTCGATGTTGACCCCGATCTCACCGAGCTCGGAGAAGAGGCGTCCGAGTTCACCGGGCCGGTCCGGGACGAGCACCTCGACCTCGGAGAAGCGCTGGGGGGCGCCTCCGTGTTTGCCGGGGATCCGGGCCACTCCCCTGTTCCCGGCCTCCATGATCCTGTTGACGGCGCCCACGGAGCCGCCCTCCAGGGGTCCCTGCTCCGCCGCGGCGTGCAGGTGGACCACCAGGTCGTCGAGATCGGTGCGCAGCGCGTCCAGCGTCTCCACGACCGGTCCGGCATTGCCGGCCAGGATGGCTGTCCACAGCCGGGGATCGGAGGCGGCGATGCGGGTCGTGTCGCGCAGCCCCTGACCGGCCAGCCCCAGCGCCACGCTGGGAGCCTCGGCGAGGCGTGCCGCCAGCAGGGATGACACCAGTTGGGGTACATGCGACACAAGAGCGACGGAACGATCGTGCGTGTCGGCATCCATCTGGAGCGGAACCGCCCCGAGGTCGGTACCGAGCGTGCGCACGGTCAACTCCGCCTCGGGTGTCGAACCCGCATGGGGCACGACCACCCAGGGCCGGCCGATGAAGAGGTCGGCGTCGGCAGCACCCGCACCGGAGCGCTCACGTCCTGCCATCGGATGGGAGCCCACGTAGCGGGCTGCCACCCCGGCATCCCCTGTCAGCTCGGCCTCGTGCAGCACATCGCGCAGCACCTCGGTCTTGACGGAGGCGACATCCGTGACCACGGCCCGGGGATAGTGGATCAGGGCGTCGACCACGCAGGCACCGGCGACGTCGGGGGGCGTGGCGACGATGACGAGGCGGGGCGGCTCAGTGCCCATGTGGGCCACGGGTCGTCCGGCCCCGACGTCCACGGCCAACCTCTGTGAGGTGGGTGAGGCGTCGGAGAGCAGGACGTCCACCCCGGCGGCACTCAGCGCCAGCCCCACCGAGGTCCCGAGCAGGCCCGTGCCCACCACCAGCACGGGGCCGGTGGTGGCGACGGGGCGCACCGGCGCGCGCGTCACCACGCCGGCCTCACAGTCCCACTGAGCCGTAGAGGGCCACCAGGGCATTGCCCTTGACACGCCGTGTGGTGCCGGGCTGGAGGTGGTCCAGGTGGATGGGACCCAGCTGCGTGCGCACGAGCTCGCGGACCGGGTACCCGACCTCCTCCATGAGGCGACGCACAAGTCGGTTGCGGCCCTCGTGGACGGTGAGCTCGACGGTGGTGACGTCCCCGAAGGTCTCCATGACACGGAAGTGGTCGACGTTGATCGGCCCGTCCTCCAGCTCGATGCCCTGGAGCAGGGTGCGGCGGACACCGGGTTTCACCTCACCGTGGACGCGGGCCACGTAGGTCTTGGGCACCTCGTAGGAGGGGTGGGTCAGCCTGTTGGCGAGCTCCCCGTCATTGCTGAGCAGCAGGAGGCCGGAGGTGTCGACGTCGAGCCGACCCACGTGGTACAGCCTCTCGGGGTAGTCCCCCACGATGTCGGAGAGGTCGGGGCGCCCCTCGGGGTCGCTCATGGTGGAAACCATGCCGACGGGCTTGTTGAGGGCGAGGACGATGTGCTTCGTCTCGTCGGTGATCACGCGGTCACCGTCCACGTGGATCACCTGGCGGGTCGGGTCGACGCGGATGCCGAGGGTGCGCACCACCTTGCCGTCCACCTGGACGCGGCCGTCGGAGATCATCTCCTCTGCGGCGCGGCGCGAGGCGATCCCCGCCTGTGACAGCACCTTCTGCAGTCGGATGCCGTCGCTGACGTGCGGGTCATTCCTCACAGTGTCTCCTCCAGTTCAAGTGCGAGCCCGTCGAGTTCATCACTCGCGGGCAGATAGGGGGCCAGTGGCGCCAGATCGTCCAGGGAGTCGAATCCCATGCGTTCCAGGAAGTATCCCGTGGTGCCGTACAGACGCGCCCCCGAGTCGGTCTCCCCGACCTCCTCGATGAGCCCCCTGGCCACAAGGGTACGCACCACTGCGTCCACGTTCACCCCACGCACGTGCGAGATGCGCGACCTGGTGGTCGGCTGGCGGTAGGCGATGACGGCGAGGGTCTCCAACGCGGCCTGGCTCAGGCGCGAGGTGTCGGCCCCCACCACAAAGCGCCCCACGACGTCTGCCCACGTGGGCGCTGAGTAGATGCGCCATCCCCCGGCCACCTCCCGCAGTTCGAAGCCGTGGACCCTCCCGCCCTCCCCTCGGTACTCCCGGGACAGGGCGCGCAGGGCATCCTCGACGAGGGCGGGGCCGACCCCCAGTGCCTCGGCGAGCTCAGCAGCGGGCACCGGGTGGTCGACGACCATGAGCACGGCCTCCAACGGTGCGAAGAGGTTGTGGGAACCAGTGCTGGGCACCGGCTCCCCCACCGCTGGGAACGGCGCGCCGTCGTGGTCGTCCTCGTGGTCAGGATGCTGCGGCATGGTGCCCTCCGTCCAGCTGATCGAGGTCGCCCTCGTACCCGTCGACGTCGATGTCGATGTCCACCTCGACGTCGCCACCCGTCCAGGTCACGTCCAGTTCGCCCAGAGCCTCGTCCTGGGTGAACGCCACCACGCGGCGGCGGTAGAGCTCCAGGAGTGCGAGGAAGCGGGAGACCACCACGGCGGTGGTGCCCGCGTCCTCGATGAGCTGGTGGAAGGTGGCGCGCCCCAGGTCACGCAGCCGCTCGGCGATGAGCAGGGCCTGCTCACGCACCGGGACAGCCGGGTCGTGCAGATGGGCGACCTCCACCGTGGGTGGGGTGTGGGTGAGTGCCTCAGCGGCTGCCCGTGCCAGGTCCCCGGGTCCCGTCACCCAGAGGAGCTCCGGCAGCAGCGCGGCGAAATGTGGCTCCAGGGCCACGGAGCGGGGGAAGGATCCCGCGTGCAGGCCCAGTGCGCGAGAGATCTCGGAGGACGCGAGCTTGAATGCCCGGTACTGCAGCAGACGGGAGAAGAGCAGGTCCCGGGCCTCCAGATCCGCCAGGTCCACGTCCTCCTCCCCCTCCTCGTGGGGCAGTAGGTGAGCGGCCTTCATGTCGAGCAGGGTTGCGGCCACCACGAGGAACTCCGTCGTGCGCGAGAGATCCGGGAAGGTGCGCATGTAGGAGATGAACTCGTCGGTGACCTCGGACAGTGCAATCTCCGTGATGTCGAGCCTGCGGCGCGAGATCAGCTGCAGCAGGAGGTCGAAGGGCCCTTGGAAGACATCCAGGCTCACCTGGAACTGGTCGATCCTCCCCTGCCCGGCATCGACCCCGACGAATGCGTCACGCGACGTCACCACGGGCGACCACCTCACGTGCGAGACGTCGGTAGGCCTCCGCACCGGGGTGCGTCGGGGCGTAGCTGGTGATCGGCTCCGTGGCCACCGACGCATCGGGGAACTTCACCGTTCGACGGATCTGGGTCGTGTACACGAGGTCCCCGAAGGCCTCGTTGAGCCTCTGGAGTACCTCGCGGGCGTGCAGCGTGCGTGTGTCCACCATCGTCGCCACGATCCCGTCGATCCTCAGGCGTGGATTGATGCGGTCACGGACCGTCTCGATGGTCTCCACGAGCAGGGCGACACCACGCAGGGCGAAGAACTCCGCCTCCACGGGGACGATGACACCGTGGGCCGCTGTCAGCGCGTTGACGGTGAGCAGGCCGAGAGAGGGCTGGCAGTCGATGAGGATGACATCGTAGTCGTCCACGACGTGGCGCAGGACGCGCGCCAGCGCCGACTCACGGGCCACCTCATTGACCAGCTGGACCTCCGCGGCGGAGAGATCGATGTTGGCGGGCAGGACGTCCAGGCCCTCGGTGTCGCTGGCGACGATCGCGGAGCGCACATCTGCGCGGGAGTTCATCAGGACGGTGTAGACCGTCTGGTCCATGTCCAGGGTGTTGATGCCCAGGCCCACGGATGCCGCGCCCTGGGGGTCGAAGTCGACGACGAGGACACGGCGTCCGTACTCCGCCAGTGCCGCTCCGAGGTTGATGGTGGTGGTCGTCTTGCCGACGCCGCCCTTCTGGTTGCACATGGCGATGATGCGGGCGGGTCCGTGGCCGTCCAGGGGGGCCGGGACGGGGTAGTCCCCCTCGGTCTCGAAGGGGCCGCCGTCGAGGGTGGGCTGAGCATCATTCGTCACGGGCCCAGCGTAGTTCATCGCCTCCCCGTTCCTGTGGTTCCCACCCCGAGTGCCCGTGGATGGGAGGTGCGGTACACCTCCCGCAGGGTGACGGCCGACAGGCGTGTGTAGACCTGTGTCGTCTGGACGCTGGCGTGCCCCAGGAGCTCCTGGACGTCACGGATGCTGGCCCCGCCCTCGAGAAGGTGGGTGGCGAAGGAGTGGCGCAGCGTGTGCGGCGAGACGTGGGCGGACAGACCTGCAGCAGAGGCTGCGCGCTGGACGGACTCCCAGGCGGACTGGCGTGACAGTGGGCGACCCCGCGTGTTGACGAAGAGGGCGGGGGTACCCCTGCCTCGCCGTGCCAGCTGGGGACGTGCGCGCACGAGGTAGGCGTCAATGGCCTGGCGGGCGGGGTGGCCCACGGGCACGAGGCGTTCCTTGCGTCCCTTCCCGAAGAGGCGCACCACGGGCATCTCCTCCTCCAGGTCCAGGTCGTCGACGGCCAGGGAGACCGCCTCGGTGATGCGGGCGCCGGTCGCGTAGAGGAACTCCAACAGGGCGGCATCGCGCAGCTCCACCGGGGAGTCGCCCACGTGCGCGGCATCGAGCAGGGCCCCCACCTGGGAGATGGAGAGGGCCTTGGGCAGTCGCTCGGGCATCCGGGGGGCCTCCAGGCGGGCAGCGGGGTCTTCGGTGGCGATGCCCTCACGCAGGGCGAAGCGATGGAACCCACGGATCGCCGCACACGCCCGCGCCACGGAGGAGGCAGCCAGGGGACGACCCGTGACCTCCCCCGAGTGCAGAGCGGCGAGGTGACGCTCGGCGTCCGCCTCGGTGACCTCCGCGAGGGTGCGTGTGCCGTGGGCGCGGAGATCACCGAGATAACGGGTGATGTCGCGACGGTAGTTGGAGACCGTGTGGGGTGAGGCGCCCCGCTCGACCCTCAGGTGGTCGAGCCAGTCGCGTGCAACGTCCTCCATGTCCTCCATGGGGGAATGCTAGGCCGCGGGCAGACCCCCGGCGCGCCACACTCCGCCCACCCGCCCGCGAGCAGGAGTGCGGCGCCCTCGTCGGCACCCATCCTCGGGATCGAGCCTGGACGCCCCGGGGTGCGCTGCACCCCGGGCGGGATAGAGTTTGTGGCGGAACCCGTGTGAGAGGCGCCTGCAAGGGCATGGACGGCTGGAGGCCGACAGTGACATTCAAGTGGGACCCCATGGATGAACGCGCCGTGACCACGGCGAAGGTGCTCGCCGCGGACGCGGTGGAGAAGACCGGCAACGGGCACCCGGGGACGGCGATCTCGCTGGCACCCGCCGCCTACCTGCTGTTCCAGCGCCATCTGCGCTTCGACCCGGCGGATGACCGGTGGTTGGGCCGCGACAGGTTCATCCTGTCCGCGGGACACACATCCCTGACCCAGTACATCCAGCTCTACCTGGCAGGTGCGGGACTGGAACTGCATGACCTGGAGCAGCTGCGCGTGCTCGGGTCCCTGACACCCGGACACCCAGAGTTCCGCCACACCCGCGGGATCGAACTCACCACGGGGCCACTCGGGACCGGCCTCGCCGCCGCCGTCGGCTTCGCGATGTCCTCGCGCCGCTCCCACGGCCTCCTGGACCCGGAGACCCCACTGGGCCAGTCCGTCTTCGACCACGACGTCTACGTCGTCGCCGGGGACGGCTGCATGCAGGAGGGTGTCACCGGCGAGGCCGCCTCACTGGCGGGCACCCAGGAGCTGGGCAACCTCACCGTCCTCTACGACGACAACCACATCTCGATCGAGGACGACACGAACATCGCGTTCACTGAGGACGTCCTCAAGCGCTTCGAGGCCTATGGCTGGCACGTGCAACGTGTCGACTGGCTCTCGGAGGACGGCTCCTACTCCGAGGACGTCCGCGCCCTGGACGAGGCCCTGGACGCCGCGAAGGCTGAGACGGGGAAGCCCTCGATCATCGCCCTGCGTACGATCATCGGCTGGCCGACACCCGGCAAGGAGAACACCGGGGCCATCCACGGTTCCAAGCTGGGTTCCGACGCCCTGCGCGGGCTCAAGGAGGCCCTCGGGGCCGATCCGGACGAAGTGTTCGCCGTCGACCAGGAGGCGGTGGACACGGCGCGATCCAATGCCGCCGAGCGCGCCCGTGAGGCCCACGCCGAGTGGGACCCGCGCTTCGAGGCCTGGCGTGCGGCGCATCCTGAGCGCGCCGAGATGCTCGAGCGCATTGTCGACGGGCGCATGCCCGAGGGATGGGAGGACTCCCTGCCTGAGTTCGAGCCCGGGAAGGCCGTCGCGACGCGTGCGGCATCGGGGCAGGTGCTCAACGCCATCGCTGCAGCAGTGCCCGAGCTCTGGGGTGGTTCGGCGGACCTGGCCGGGTCCAACAACACCTTCATGAAGGGCTGGCCCTCCTTCCTGCCAGTGGACCGTTCCTCGGCGATGTTCCCCGGCAACCCCTTCGGCAGGAATCTCCACTTCGGGGTGCGCGAGTTCGCGATGGCCTGCATCATGAACGGCATCGCGGCGGACGGTCTGGGCCGCGTCTACGGTGGCACCTTCTTCGTGTTCTCCGACTTCCAGCGCGGCGCTGTGCGCCTGGCGGCGCTCATGGACCTGCCCGTCGTGCACGTGTGGACCCATGACTCCGTGGGTGTCGGGGAGGACGGGCCCACCCACCAGCCCATTGAGCAGCTGGCCGCATGCCGGGCGATCCCCGGGCTGGCCGTCGTGCGTCCCGCCGATGCGGAGGAGACCGCCCAGGCCTGGCGCGCGGTGCTGGAGCAGCGCCACCCCGCAGGATTGGTGCTCTCGCGACAGAACCTGCCCAACCCCGCGCGTGGTGGCAACACGGGTCTGGCGGATGCCTCCGGTCTGGCCCGCGGCGCCTACGTCCTCTCCGACAGTGAGGGTGTGCCCGATGTGATCCTCATGGCTTCCGGTTCCGAGGTGCAGCATGCCCTGGCCGCCCAGGGGCTGCTGGCGGAGCAGGGAGTTGCCGCGCGCGTCGTCTCGGTGCCCTGCATGGAGTGGTTCGATGAGCAGGACGCCGAGTACCGCGAGTCGGTGCTGCCCGCTGCGGTGCGCGCCCGTGTCTCCGTCGAGGCCGGGATCGCCATGCCGTGGCGTGGCCTCATCGGCGATGCCGGCCGTTCGGTGTCCATCGAGCACTTCGGTGCCTCCGGTGACGGTCAGGCGCTCTTCGACGAGTTCGGCATCGACGCCCCCCACGTCGTCTCAGCTGCCCACGAAGCGCTGGAGGCTGCCCGGGCCTGAGTGGTGATCGTGGCCGGGCGGGCCCAGTGCCCGCCCGGCCCCTCCAGGGAGAAGGTACAAGCGTGGGTTCTCCCCCCTTCGAGCTGCATGATCCTGAGGACCGTCGCCTCCCCCGGGTGGCGCCTCCCTGTGGTCTGGTCATCTTCGGCATCACGGGCGACCTCGCCCGCAAGAAGTTGCTCCCGGCGGTCTACGACCTCGCCAACCGCGGTCTCCTCAATCCCGCCTTCGCCCTGACGGGTTTCGCCCGGCGCGACTGGTCGACGGGTGACTTCGAGGACTTCGTGCGTACCGCGATCGAGAAGTACTCGCGCACCGGCTTCGAGGAGCGCACGTGGAAGCAGTTCGCCGCTGGACTGCGTTTCGTCCCGGGCAGCTTCGACGACGCCGACGGCTACCGCAAGTTGGCTGACACCGTCGCCGAGCTCGATCGCTCACGAGGCACGGGCGGCAATCACGCCTTCTACCTCTCCATCCCTCCCTCGTGGTTCCCCGTGGTCTGCCGCCATCTGGCCGACACCGGTCTCAACGAACGCAACGGTGGGCATGAGTGGCGACGGGTGATCATCGAGAAGCCCTTCGGGCACGACCTCGACTCGGCACGTGAGCTCTCCCGGGTGGTCTCCCATGTCTTCGAGGAACGCGACGTGTTCCGCATCGACCACTACCTGGGCAAGGAGACGGTCCAGAACATCCTCGCCATGCGCTTCGCGAACACGATGTTCGAACCCCTGTGGAACTCCAACTACGTCGACCACGTCCAGATCACGATGTCGGAGGAGATCGGCATCGGGACCCGGGCGGGGTACTACGACGGCATCGGAGCGGCACGGGACGTCATCCAGAACCACCTCCTGCAGCTGCTGGCTCTCACCGCCATGGAGGAGCCGGTCAGGTTCACGCCCGAAGCGCTGCGGGCAGAGAAGGAGAAGGTCCTCTCCGCCGTACGTCTTCCCGAGGATCTCGACACCGGCACGGCTCGCGGCCAGTATGCGGAGGGGTGGCAGGGAGGCGCCCACGTCCGGGGATTCCTGGAGGAGGACAACATCCCCGTGGATTCCCGCACGGAGACCTTCGCCGCCCTCAAGCTCTTCGTGGACACCCGCCGCTGGGCGGGCGTGCCCTTCTACCTGCGGACCGGCAAACGGCTGGGCAAACGCGTCACGGAGATCGCAGTCGTCTTCAAGAGGGCGGCCCACGTCCCCTTCGAGAACTCCGAGATGGGTGAGACCGGGCAGAACGTCCTCGTCATCCGTGTCCAGCCCGACGAGGGCATGACCCTGCGCTTCGGGGCGAAGGTGCCGGGCACCGAGATGCAGGTCCGGGACGTCACGATGGACTTCGGCTACGGACATGCCTTCACCGAGGACTCCCCTGAGGCCTATGAGCGCCTGCTCCTGGACGCCCTCGTGGGTTCCGCCCCACTCTTCCCCCACCAGCGCGAGGTGGAGCTGTCCTGGCGGATCCTCGATCCCGTCCTCTCGCACTGGGAGGCCGCCGGGGCGCCGGAACAGTACCGGCCCGGATCCTGGGGCCCCTCCGCGGCCCACGAGATGCTGGCCCTGGACGGACGCACCTGGAGGATTCCGTGATCATCACACTCAAGGACACCACCGCCTCGGAGGTGGCTGCGCGCATCATCGCGATGCGCGCGGAGCGCGGCTCCGCGGCCCTGGGCCGGGTCCTGACCCTCATCGTCGTCGTCGACGACGTCATCGACGTGGACCGTGCCATCGAGATCTCGGACGCCGCATCAAGGGAACACCCCTGCCGTGTGATCGTGGTCGTCGACCCCGGCGACCGGCAGGGAACGGCCCGGCTCAACGCCCAGATCCGTGTAGGTGGTGAGGCAGGCCCGTCCGACGTCGTGGTCCTGGAGCCCCGTGGGGATGCTGCGATCGGTCTGGACACCCTGGTCATGCCCCTGCTGCTCTCCGACACGCCGGTCGTGACCTACTGGCCCAACACCCCGCCCGAGAACCCCGGGGAGCACCCTCTGGGCGTCATTGCGGTGCGGCGCATCACCGATTCGCGTCAGGCGCCGTGTCCCATGCGTACGCTCATGGACCTGGCCCGGGTCTACTCCCCCGGGGACACCGACCTCGCCTGGTCGGGGGTGACCCTGTGGAGGGCTTTGGTGGCCACCGTCGTCGAGGGATTCGATCGGGCACCTGTGGGCGTCCGGGTCACGGGACACGCCACGCATCCCGCCTCCTTCCTCGTGGCCGCCTGGCTGCAGAGTCGCACCGGGGTCCCCACCGTCCACGAGCCCGACCCTGAGGCGCGGACCATCACGGGCGTCCACTTCTCCTTCGAGGACGGCTCCGAGGTCTCCCTGACCCGCCGTGCGGTCTCCCAGGTCGCGCACCTGGTGCGCACGGGTCTGGACACCACCTACGTCAACCTTCCGCGGCGTTCCGTCCAGGACTGCCTGATGGAGGAGCTCCGGCGTCTGGATCCCGACGTGTTCTACAGCGAGGTCCTCACCCGGGACCTCCCCCGTCTCCCGGCGACGGTGGCCCTGTTGGAGGGCGACGGGCACCGGGACAACGGGGACGAGGGCAGGAGCGACGCGCATGCCTGACCTCAGGGTGTATCCGGGACCCGAGGAGCTGGGGCAGGCGGTGGCGGACGCCCTCGTCGGTACTCTCACGGAGCTCCTCGGCCGGGTCCCCGACCGACCCGTGGACCTGGCCCTGGCGGGTGGGTCCGTGAACTCACTGGTCCTGGAACGGCTGCGCGGTCGTGAGTCGGTCCTCGACTGGTCCCGGGTGCGCGTGTGGTGGGTGGACGAGCGGTTCGTGCCTGCCGAGGACCCACGTCGCAATGACAAAGCTGCTCGCGAGGCACTCCTGGACGGTCTGCCCGGAGTGCAACTGCGCCCCATGCCCGCCGATGACGGGACACGTTCGCTGGAGCGGGCCACTGCGGACTTCGCGTTCGAATGGCACGCGGAGATGGGGGGTCGGAGTCCGGACCTGGCCATCGTCGGCACGGGTGAGGACGGGCACTTCGCGAGCCTCTTCCCCGGACATCCTCAGGTGGACGCCACCGAGTCTGTGGTCGCCGAACCCCACTCCCCCAAGCCTCCGCCCCTGCGGATCTCGCTGGCGCGTGACGTGGTGACGGGTTCAGGACATCTCTGGCTGGTCGCTGCCGGTGGGTCCAAGGCGCGTCCTGTTGCGCAGGCATTGGAGGGGGCGGACGTCCACGACGTCCCCGTGGCGGCACTGGCACGGCCGGGGGCCGTGTGGTGGTTGGACGAGGCAGCCGCACGCCTGCTCGCCTGACACCGCTTCCCTGACGAGCAGACTGCCCCCCCACGACGACCCTGCCGAGGCACGCCTCATCAGGACTCCGAGGCACGCCTC
>JBQEKJ010000052.1:0-11907 GCA_052103835.1 Pauljensenia sp. | reverse complement strand
CGCATCGATCTCGGCCGTGCCGTCCGCGCCCTCGCGGAACTGGTGGGCGGCCTTCGCGGTGCACTTGCGGATGGGACGGGCCAGCGCGTCGTAGAGACAGGCCCTGGTCGAGGTGGAACCGATGTCCATGGCAAGGACCAGCGGCTCCACTGCCTGGTCCAGGGGCACACCGCGAGCCACGGGAATCTCGCTCAACGGCGAAGGGGACGTCGTCGTTGCGGGCATGGTGGCCTCCTCGATGTCAGCCTAGGGCCCCTCACCGGCTTCGTGAAGGGAATGGGGTGGCGAACGCGGGACATGTCCGCCACTGCCGCGCCTCGTCCCGCCGCGCGACCCCCGACCCCGCAGCAGGGCGACGCGCAGGGCGGGCGCCCTCGTGAGTCCCAGATGCCCACGGCATGAGCGAAGATGTCTCCCATGGGAGAAGACGCCGTGGAGCTGAGGGGATCGCGCAAGGAGCGCGGCGCCTTCTTCACCCCCGCCCCCATTGCGCGCTTCATCGCCGACTGGGCGGTCCGCTCACCCGAGGACATCGTGCTGGAGCCCTCCACCGGGGAAGCCGTGTTCCTGCACCAGGCCAGGGGAACGGTCACCGACCTCGGCGGCACCGTCGCCCCGGGGCAGTTCATGGGCGTCGACATCCACGCCGACTCCGTCGCGCGCGCCCGGCGGTCCCTCTCCTCCTCCGGCATCGAGGCGGACCTGCGGGTCGGGGACTTCTTCGAGTACCGGCCCCCACGCCCCGTCGATGCCGTCATCGGCAACCCGCCCTACATCCGCTACCAGGACTTCACCGGCCCCGCCCGTCTGCGTGCACGCGAGTCAGCGTTCCGGGCCGGGGTCCGACTGAGCGCGCTGGCGTCCTCCTGGGCGGCCTTCACGGTCCACGCCTCCACCTTCCTCGCACCCGGGGGGCGCATGGGGCTGGTCCTGCCCGCCGAACTCCTGAGTGTCAACTACGCCGCGGCGGTGCGCGCCTACCTGCTCGCCCACTTCGCCGACGTGCGCCTGGTCCTCTTCTCCGAGCGCGTCTTCCCCGATGTCCAGGAGGAGGTCGTGCTGCTGCTGGCGGACGGGTTCTCCCCTGCCGGTCCCGGCACCGACCACTTCGAACTCGTCCAGGTCACCAATGCCGAGGACCTCCGCGCCGACATCGCCTACCGCAGTTGGGCTCCCCCCAGCCCGGCGGACAAGTGGACCTCCGCCCTGGCCCTGTCCCCCGCCTTCACGGAGGTCACCGGCACGCCTGGGTTCGCCCGGCTCGGCGACTGGGGGCGCCTGGCCCTGGGCGCCGTGACGGGCAGCAACCGTTTCTTCGCCCTCAGCCCGCAGCGCGCCGACGACCTGGGTCTGGAACGGCGTGATGTGGTGGCGCTGTGCCCACCGGGGTCACGCCACCTGCGCTCACTGCGCCTGACCCGCGCCGACCTGCGCCGACTCGGGGCCGAGGGCTCCCCCACGCTCCTCTTCCGTCCGCGCCACGATCCCTCCCCAGCGGGGTGGGCCTACATCCACGAGGGCGAGGCTGTCGGTGTCGACTCCGCGTACAAGTGCCGTGTGCGTGACCCGTGGTGGCGCGTTCCCGGTCAGCCGCCCGCCGACCTGTTCGTCACCTACATGAATGCTGCGAGCGTGGCCCTGTGCGCCAATGACTCGGGCGCGCGACACCTGAACTCCGTGCACGGGCTCTTCCTGGGTGAGGACACTCGCGACGTCGAGCCCGCGCTGCTCGCCCTGGCCGCGCTCAACTCCGTCACGGCGTTGGGATCGGAGCTGGTGGGGCGTGCCTATGGCGGGGGAATCCTCAAGGTGGAACCCCGCGAGGCCGTCCAGCTGCCCGTGCCGGGGGCCGACAGGGTCCGCGCCCTGCGCGGCGAGCTCACCGACCTGCTGCCCACGGCGCGGCGCCTGCTGCGCCGCGGTGACCAGGAAGCTGCCCGGGCGGCGGTCGACGAGGTGTTGCTCGGGGCGGGGATGGTGTCCGGGGAGCAGCTCCAGGAGGTCCGTCGCGCACACCGTCTCATGGCGACACGGCGGAGGACACGTGGGAGGTCAGCACGGTGAGCGAGTCGTCGATGCCTGCCTCGGGCACGGGGCCGGAACCCGGTGACCCGACGGGTGGGAATGCGTCGTCCGGCGATGGGGCGGAGCAGGCAGGTCATGTCTCGGGCTCCGATGGGATGGATGCCTCCGGGAGCACCCCCCACGACACCGGGACGGTCGGGGCCGAGGTCGCCTCGCCTGCGGCCGGGACGGGTGGGATCGAGGTCGCCTCGCCTCCGACCGGGACGGGTGGGGCGTCACGCGCCCGGCTCCGCGGTGCCGCCCGCTTCGATGGCCTGCTCGCCGCGGCCGGGACGTCGGACCCGTGGGAGGGTCCTGCGTGTACCCGCAGCTACGTCCCGGATCTGGCCCTGCTGGAGGACATTCTCGAAGTTCCCGTCCGCGAGGGGGCGCGCTCCCAGTCGGGCCTGTACGGTCGCGCGTTGGATTCCTGGCTCGCGCACGAGTTCCGGCGCGCCGGGTTCGAGGCCGATGCCGTGTGGCCGCGTGCCAGCGACCCCCGGGTGCTCCCGCAGGAGATCGGGCGCCTGCTCGAGGTCCTGCCCGAGCGCCTGGCACAGACCATGCGTGAGCGCCTCCTGCGTGCCACTTCCGTGGCACCCCAGGACGCACGCATCCGGGGCCGCGCCTACGTCAAGCAGGTCGATGTCGGGATCTCGTCGTGGACCACGGGGCCTGAGCTGCTGCTCTCGACCAAGGCGTTGAACTCCTCGTTCGGCAACAATCTGGCCAATCGTTTCGAGGAGGCCTACGGGGACGCGGGCAACCTGCGGGCACGGTACCCACTGGCCGCGGTCGGTTTCGCCTTCTTCGTCCGGTCCACGATCCTCGACGAGCCGCACATGCTGGCCCGTGCCATCGACATGGTCGACAAGCTGCGTGACCGGGGCGATGGCAATGGCTACACCTCGACATGCCTGGTGGTCACACAGTGGGCGGCGGACGGCTCGGTGTCGGTCCTGCCGGACGTGGTCCCCGACCACCTCGGCGTCGGCCCGTTCATGGAGGCGCTCATCGACGTGATCCTCGGGTACGCCCCCGTCACCGAGCACGCCCGCGTGCGGGACCTGCGCGCGGGCGGGCCCATCGGCTGATCCGACCGCCGGACTGCCGGGCTGGCGGACTGCCGGGCTGGCGGACTGCCGGGCTGGCGGGCTGGCGGACTGCCGGGCTGCCGGACATCGAAGTGTGTTCTCGATGCCAGATTCGGCTCATTCCACCCAGAAACGCCATCGAGACACCACTTCGATGCACCAGGGTGCCGCACCGCCCGACATACCGGGGTTGTCCCGAGCAGTGGGGACTCCCGACTCATCCGCAGGGCCTCCCACATCGCCGAACGGTCGAAGCCACCCGGTCAGTCGCCGGAGTCGCGCTCCAGGGTGCCGATCTCGGTCCCGCCCTCATCCTTGACGACCATGCTGTCGCCGTCGACGGTGGCCGACTTCGCTCCGGACAACCACGTGTCCACGTCCACGCAGGCCATCATGGTGGAGGCGATCGCTCCGAACTCGACAGTGTCGCCGTCGGCCTGCCACGAGCCGGTCAACCTGTTGCAGCCGTCGGTGCCGCTGACATTGCCGTCTGCGGTGAAGGTCAGGTTCGGCGACTGCGCTGCAGTGCTTCCCCAGGTGCCGACGGGATCCACGCTGCCGTCATCCGCGGAGCCCGACTCGCCGCTCCCGCCACTGCCACCGCAGCCGGTCAGGGAGAAGGCCACCAGCAGGCCTGTCGTCAGTGCCATGAGTCTGTGTGAGGTGCGCTTGGGGACATCGTGCCATGCCGTGTGTCAATCGGCAGGCCCCGAGGAGTGGGGGGTCTGTGCCCCGAGGCGCCGGCCTCACTCCCCCTTGGGTGGGAGGTGCGGCCCACCGGGAGCGGTCGCCTCACTCCCCCAGGAGTCGCGTCCCCAGTTCCCGGTACTGGGTGACCTTGACCTCGACGTCGGCGATGTAGCTGATGAGCATGAGCTCGTCCACCCCGTGGTTGCGGGTGAAGGAACCCAGGCACTCCGCCACCTCGTCCCAGGTGCCGATGATGATGGAGGGCTCACGCTCCAGGTAGCGGCGCAGCTCGGCGCGACGCTCCTCGGGGATCTCGGCGGGCTCCCGGAACTCGACGGGGCGACCCTGTCGCATGGACAGTCTGAAGTCCGCGGCCGCGAGCGCCTGCAGCTCCGCCTGTTCCCGAGTCGCTGCGGCCGAGACACTCAGCGCCGACAAGGTCCGCCCCGACACGGCCCCTTCGGGCAGGTGGGCGCGATAGTGATCCATGACGCCGGGGTCCTGGCGCCCGGAGAAGAACTGGGCGTAGGCGTAGTTGAGGTCGTGCGCTCCCGCCCAGGCTGCGGACTGGCCGGAGGATCCCAGCAGCCAGACCTCGGGAGGGGAGTCCGGGTGCGGGGTGACCGTCAGCCCGGCGTAGGGGTGCGCCTCGGGCAGGGTCCCGCGCAGCAGCCCGACGGTCTCCGCGATGAGGGTGTCGATGGTGGTCGGGTCGATGACGCGCCCCTGGTTGAGGGCGTGCGCCGCGAGCATGTCACCTCCCGGGGCGCGTCCCAGCCCCATGTCCACACGTCCGGGGAACAGCGTCGCCAGGGTCGAGAAACGCTCCGCCATCTGCAGGGACCCGTAGTGCATCGCCATGACTCCGCCGCTGCCCACGTGGATGCGCTGGGTTGCCTGGAGCGTGTGCATCATCAGCAGGTCGGGCGCGCTGGAGAGGAAGGACGAGGTGTTGTGGTGCTCGGCGAACCAGAAACGCTCGTACCCCGCGTCCTCCAGGGCACGCGCCAGGCGCACGGTGTCCTCCAAGGTGTCGCGTGCGCTGTGGCCTGAGAAGAGAGGGACCTGTTCGAGGACGGAGAGTTTCACGGGGTGCCCTTCCGGGTGCGGGAGTCGCGATGTGGCATTCCCTGTGTGCAACGCGCGCACCCCGCCCGACATTCCCGCCGAGGCACGCCTCTTCCGATGCCCGAGGCACGCCGTCACGGTCGCTCCCACAGCTCAGTCCCTGAGGCGCTGCCCCTTGAGCTCGGGCAGGGTGAAGGCTCCCACTGCCGCCACCGCGAAGGCCACGGCGAACACGCCGAACACCAGGTGATTGCCCCCGGCCCCCAGGAGCACAGGCACCAGCAGCGGAGCACCGATGGAGGCCAGGCGGCCGAACCCGGCAGCCGCTCCCGTCCCCGTCCCGCGCACGGAGGTCGGGTAGAGCTCCGGTCCGATGGCGTACAGCGCGCCCCAGGCACCCAGGTTGAAGAAGGAGAGCAGCATGCCGGCTGCGATGATCGTCGACCCGGTGCTCGCCAGGCCGTAGAGGGCGGCCGCCACCGCCGAGCCGACCAGGAAGACACCGAGGGTCAGGCGCCGTCCCCACTTCTCGATGAGCCAGGCGGCCGCCGCGTAGCCCGGCAGCTGGGCCAGGGTGATGACCAGGGTGAACTGGAAGGACTTCACCATGGTGAATCCCTGTTCGACGAGCAGGCTGGGGATCCACACGAATGCCCCGTAGTAGCTGAGGTTGATGCAGAACCAGATCGTCCACAGCGCAGCGGTACGTCGCCTCAGCTCGGGCGACCAGATGGAGGCCGACCCGACGTCGGCGGTCCGGGTCCGGCCCCGGGTCCGGTCCTGCCTCTGCCCTTGGTCGCGGACCTCCGTCAGGTCCTCGGCCCGGTGCTGCGCCTGGGGACCGGGAAGGGCCGCGGAGCCGCCCTCGTCGACCCCCGGGGTGCTGCGACCGGGCGCGGGGTGCACGGGGGCGACCCCCGGCTGCGGTGCGCCCACTCCGGCAGCGGCCTCGAACTCGCGGACACTGGCCTCGGCCTCGCTGTGGCGGCCCTTGGACTCCAGGAAACGCACGGATTCGGGGAGGTGCAGGCGCACGATGATCGCGTAGACGGCGGGCACCATCCCGATGGCCAGCGCCCAGCGCCACCCCGCGGTCGACGCCGGGACCACGAACGCGCCGATGAGAGCGGCGAGCAGCCAGCCGACCGCCCAGAAGGCCTCCAGCCACACGACCATGCGGCCGCGGATCCGGCGCGGCGCGTACTCGCTGACCAGCGTCGAGGCGACCGGCAGTTCCGCGCCGAGGCCCAGGCCCACCAGGAAGCGCAGCACCATGAACATGGCCACAGACACCGACAGGGCGGAGATCCCCGTGGCCACGCCGTAGAGGACCAGCGTGAGGGCGAAGACCTGGCGTCGGCCGATCCGGTCGGCCACTGCCCCTCCCAGCGTGGCGCCGATCGCCATGCCGATGAAGCCGACCGAGGCGATCCAGCCCGTCGTGGAGGAGGCGAGGTCCCAGTGCGCGGCGACGGCCACCATGACGAAGGAGATCAGTCCGACATCCATGGCGTCCAGGGCCCATCCGACGCCGGAGCCGACCAGGAGCCTGGCGTGGCGGCGGGTGAAGGGCAGTCGGTCGAGTCGCTCGGCGCGGGTGGCGGATGCATCCGAGGCCATTGCATCCGCGGCCGTGGGGGTGGCAGGCGCGTCCACGTCCATGGGAGCGGCCGGGGCGGCGGATGGGGGGCCGGCCGGGTGGTCCGGCGCTCCTGCAGAGGGCATCGGCACGTCGCCGGGCTGGGGGGATCGGGGGGCTGCGTGGGGGTTCACCGGGGTCTCCAGGTGGGCGCGGGGGTGGGAGCAGTGTGCTGGATGGGAGCGTCGGGGCAGGGTGGCACCCCTGTGACGAGGGCGGCCGAAACCGTCCCCGGACCTCGGGATCCACCGCCCTGGCACCCGGGGTCAGCCACATCTTCCCCCGGTCTGCTGGGCATGCGACAGGCCGTCCGGGTGCTGACCGGCGGACACTTCGGGGGAGTCAGGACCGAGCCAGCACGGCGCCCGGACCCGGATGTCTATGCTGGGTGCGCAACCTCGCACCACCTGCGAGGAGCTGACTGAGCACCACCACCATGAGGAGCAGGACATGAGCACCTACTACACGCAGGCACCCGCCAAGAGCTTCGTCGTGACCTGGCTGCTCTCCCTGTTCCTCGGGGTCCTGGGCGTCGACCGCTTCTACCTGGGCAAGATCGGGACGGGGATCCTCAAGTTGGTCACCGCCGGTGGCTTCGGAGTCTGGGCGGTCATCGACCTGATCCTGGTGCTCACCAACAACCAGCGCGGCGCCGACGGGCAGCCCCTGGAGGGCTACGAGCAGAACAAGGTCCTGGCCCTGGTGGTCACCCTGGTGGTGTGGGTGTTCGGGTTCGGGATCGGCGGCTTCTCGGCCATCGGGGGGAACTGAGGTCCTGCGCGGGAGAACCGGGGGACCTGCGGAGTCGTGCGGCTGCCGTCCCCGGCACGCGTGCCACATGCGCCTCCGCCCTCGACAGCATGCACTGTCCGTTGACGTTCAGTCTCGGAGCTGGCTCTCCAGGGCAGCTTCCAGAACGCGACTGGTCCGGTCGATGTCGCCCGTGATGCAGTGTTCGAAGAGGAGTCCGCGAAGGGTGGAGGCGACCCCCACCGATTCCAGTTCTGCGACTTCCGCACTCCTGCCCAGGCGCACGAGGACGCGTGCGAGCTCATCCTCGGTCTCGTGGAGCGCGAGCTTGGCATAGGTGACGTAGGGCTCCGCATTGGCGCAGGCTGCTCCGAGGATCTGGAGGAGCACACGGGACTCCACCACTTCGTCACCCACGGCCAACGCGTACCAGTAGTCCATCACCGCGCGCCTGAGCCCGGGAAGGTCGACGACGACGTCGAGCATCGTCCTGAGGTCCGTTCGGCGCAGTGTGAACGCACGGATGAGCAGTTCTTCCTTCGTCCCGAAGTAGTGGATGAGCATCCGGGAACTCGTGCCGAGGGCCTCAGCAAGCGGGCGCAGGGAGAGATCCACGAGCCCATGCTCGGAGATGTAGACCAGAGCGCCCTCAAGGAGCTCACGACGACGGTCCTGGTCGAGTGGTCGCGCCATGCCCCGACTCTAGACCGACACCTCCTCCCACTTGACTGTACCGATCGCTACATGCACAATCGGAGCATGCTGAAGCGACCGCTTCAGTTACTCGTCACGAGGTCCGACCCGGGCCTCGACGGGTCACGGAGACGACAAGGAGACAACGATGCCGAACTTCGTTCCGACACCGCGGTTCGAGGACTACAGCGAGGAGTTCAAGGAGCACCTCCACATGAGCCGCCACGACGGCGTGATCGAGGTGGCCATGCACACCCGTGGTGGTCATGTGCGTTGGGGGTTCGAGATCCACCGGGCACTGTGGCAGGCGTTCAAGACCATCGGGGCGGATCCCGAGAACGAAGTCATGATCCTCACCGGAACGGATGATGCCTGGATCGGACGCTTCGACGAGGAGAGCTTCGGTGCCATCGAGGCCGATCCTGCGGGCAACTCCTACGACTACGGGTACTTCGACGGTCGACAGTTCATCACTTCGCTGGTCAACTCCATCGAGATCCCCACCATCGGAGCCATCAGCGGCCCCGGCGGGCACATGGAGCTCGGCCTGATGTGCGACATCACCATCTGCTCCGACAACACGGTGATCTCCGACCCGCACTATGCCATGGGCATGGTTCCCGGTGACGGGATCCACAGCGCTCTCATTGAGCTCCTGGGCGTCAAGCGCGCGGCCTACGCCATGTTCACCAATCAGCAGATCGATGCCCAGAAGGCGCTTGAGTACGGTCTGGTCAACGAGGTGGTCCCCCGCGACCAGCTCCTGGACCGCGCACGTGAGATCGCCGCCATGATCATGGGCCAGCAGCGCATGGCCCGGAAGATGACGACCCAGATCGTGCGTCGCCCCTGGCGCCAGCGTGTGGCAGACGACCTGGACCAGGGGTTCGCCATGGAGATGTGGGCGGTCATGTGCACCCAGGAACACCACGAGAACTCCAAGCTCGACGAGATGCCGTGGACGAGCGAGGCCACCAAGTAGGACCCTTCTCACTCGTCAGCACATCCGGCGGGACCGAATGCGGTGGTTGCCCATCACTGAACACTCGCTCCCGCCGGACCCGTCTGCTCCGTGACTGACCTGTGGGCGCCGCACCCACGTCGCGGAGCAGGTGGAACTGGCCTTGGCCACCCTCTACGGGATCGTCACCATGCGGTACGTCGTGCGGGTGGAACCGCTGGCATCCATGCCCCGCGAGCGCCTGGTCGCCGAGCTCTCCCCTCTGGTCCAGGGGCGCATCGAGCAGGTCTGGCGCGGATGATGCAGGTGACGCTGGGAGGTACCCGTCAGGTCGCGTCCCACAGGGCACGGTAGTAGGCGATCCGTGACGCGTCGGGGCGCACCCCGTAGGTGTGCCAGAAGAGGTCCTCGTCCACATCGGCGAAGTTCCATCCCAGCGACATGGTGGCCACCGCCAGGTCCGCCCAGCGGTCCGCCACCCCCAGTCGCGCGAGGTCGACGTGGGCCAGGAAGTGGTCATCCTCGTCCAGGAGTGTGTTCGGCGCGCAGGGGTCGCCCTGGCAGACGACCAGCCGGTCCACCGGTGGAGGGGTCCGCAGCAGTTCGGGTACCGTCTTCCCGCTGGCGTCGGCCTCCGCGATGCGCGCCGCGACACCCCAGTCGAAGGGGCAGTCGGTGACCGGCAGGGCGTGCAGGGTGCGCAACCCCCGGGCGATGGCGCGCACCGCGTCATCGACACGACCGCACCACGAGGAATCCACGGCCGAGCGTCCCGGGAGGGCGCCGGTCACCAGGACCTCGGCGTCAGGAGCATCGACGAGGGCGACCACGTGGGGCCCCGGATGCCGGCCCTCCAACCATCGCATGCGCTCGGCTTCCTGGACCAGGGACTCCCCCGACGACTTCGGACTCCACTTGAGATAGCGGGGAGTGGGTCCCTCCATCCGTCCGGTCAGCCCCCCGGTCATGTTCTGCCAGACCAGGGTGACCGGCCCCCGGGCGACCTCCTGCATGAGTGGGGGCACGGGGACCTGCGGGTCCGGGTGGCTGGCGAGGTCGGACACTCCCAATCCGGTCAGGTCCGAGGGGTCGGGAGCCGGGCCGGGCAGGTCTGAAGCACTGAGGACCGGGCCCGGCGGCGTCGGGCGCTGCACGCTCAGTGTCTCGCGTCGCCGTGGCGACGACGCCTCACGGGGATTCCCCCTGTCCCCTCCGTGGATGGCCGACGCGTGGGGGGCGTGGGCCGGTCGACTGCGGGCCTGTCGGTCGCGGGCCGGACGGTCGACGCCTCATCGGAGCGCGGCGTGGCGGCATCTGCGGACGGAGCGAGCGGGGGGACTCCGCCGGGAACGGTCGGCGAGCCGGGACGGGGAACGGGGCGAGCCTCGGATGCGGCTGGTTCCGCAGGGACTGGCGCGACGGCGGAGCTGGTCTGGGCCACCGCACTCGGGGTGGCAGGGGTCGCTCGCGGGGCGGGTGGTCCTGCCGGGGCGGATGTCCCAGTCGGGATGGCAGCGCCGCGAACTCGATCACGCCGGGAGGGCAGTCGTGCTTCCCCCCGCGTGCCGGGGCCGCCCGCGGTGGAGGCACAGCGCGAGGGCGTCGCCCTCGTCGACGGGGACGCGGCAGGGGGAGCGGCAGCGGTCGGTGGCGCGACGGCGGAAGCGGCGGGGGCAACAGCGGCGGTGGGGGCCACGGTGGGGGCCTGGCCGGACCCGGACTGCCCGCGCTCCCAGGGGCGGGGGCGTGAGCGAACGGTGCCCGTGGACTGCCGGCCCGTGGAGGACACCGCGGAGGCGGCTCGGACGGACTCGAAGAAGCCACGCAGCTGGATGGTGGCCTCCTCCTCGAGGATGCCGCCGATGACCTCGACACGGTGGTTGAGGCGGGAGTCGCGCAGGACGTCGCGCACGGAGCCCGCTGCCCCTGCCTTGGGGTCCCATGCCGCGAAGACGACGCGGTCGACGCGGGCCTGGACCGCAGCGCCCGCGCACATGGTGCACGGCTCCAGGGTGACCACCAGGGTGCAGCCGACGAGGTTCCAACGACCCAGCCGTCCACCGGCCTCGCGCAGGGCGATGACCTCGGCATGTGCGGAGGGGTCATGCTCCTGCTCGCGGCGGTTCCACCCCTCGCCGACAATGCGGCCCTGCGAGTCGAGCACGGCGGCACCGACGGGCACGTCGCCCCCCTCGCGAGCCCGGTTGGCGAGGAAGAGCGCCCGCCCCATCGCCTCACGCAGACGGTCCATGGACACCACGCCCACAGCCTACATGCGCCGCGCGCGCCCGAGCAGGGGGTCCGGAGCGAGTCGCCCGCGGTACCCTTGCCCCATGCGCCTCCACGTTGCCGATCACCCGCTCATCGCCCACAAGCTGACCGTCCTGCGCGACAGGAAGACCCCCTCGGCGACCTTCCGCCAGCTGGTCGACGAGCTCGTGACACTGCTCGCCTACGAGGCCACCCGGCACGTCTCCGTCACCGACGTCGCCATCAACACCCCCGTCGCCCCCACCGTCGGGCGCAAGATGGCCGAACCCCGCCCCATCGTCGTCCCGGTGCTGCGCGCGGGCCTGGGGATGCTGGAAGGCATGACCCGCCTGCTGCCCACCGCCGAGGTCGGCTTCCTGGGCATGAAGCGCGACGAGGACACCCTGCAGGTCGAGACCTACGCGAACCGCCTGCCCGAGGACCTCACCGACCGTGAGTGCTTCGTCCTGGACCCGATGCTGGCCACCGGCCACACCATGGTCGCCGCCGTGGACTACCTGTTCCAGCGCGGCGCCCGCGACGTGACCTGCGTGTGCCTGCTGGCTGCGCCCGAGGGCCTGGCCGAGCTGGAGAAGTTCGTGGGCGACCGCGCCGATGTCACCGTCGTGGTCGCGGCCGTGGACGAGCGCCTCAACGAGAAGTCCTACATTGTCCCCGGGCTGGGAGACGCCGGGGAC
>JBQEKJ010000051.1:6347-11923 GCA_052103835.1 Pauljensenia sp. | reverse complement strand
GCGGATGACCGCTCCGGCAATGACCGGATCCTGACCGCGACGCACCAACCTCGCCTCCAGGGGGTATCCGGATGTCGAGGTGGTGCCCGGTCCGAAATCGTTGGAGTCCCACACGGCCTCGCGGTCGATCCAGGACATCGAGCCCTTTGCCCGTGTCCGCGTGAACCCACCCTCCACCCAGGTACGCGAGGGGATGTCGAACTCGCGGGTGACGTCGGCGTCCGAGCCACCCTCGGAGAGGTCGATCAGGGCCCGGTCACCGTCGGGGTGGAGGACGTTGGCGCCGTGCCACACCCAGGAGTGGTCCTCCTCGGCGGAGAGTGCGTCGACGTCGACGAGGACGTCCCAGTCGTTGCCCCCTCCCAGGTATGTGTCGAGCCCCTGGCGTCGCCACAGTCCGCGGGGGTGGTCGGCGTCGGTCCAGAAGTTGTACGCCCACGACCTGCGCACCCGGACGAAGGGGATGCGGTCGGGGGCGTCGAGGACCTCGCGGAGTCGGGTCTCCAGGTGTTCCAGGTGCGGCCCCGCCAGCTCGGCCTCCGTCGATGCGTTGCGCTCGCGGACCCAGTCCAGGGCCTGCTCCCCTTCGATCTCGTCGAGCCATGCGGGGGGAGTGGGCAGGGAGTCCGGGTTCGTCATGACCCCATTGTGCGCGAGGGCGTCGGCATCACTGCGCTCCGGCGCCGGGGATGCATGACACCGGGGCGTGTGACGACAGAGGGGCGAGCCCGACACCTTGGGGCGTGTGAGCCCTCGGACGCCCCACCGCGTACCGGTACGTCTCAGGTCAGCATGTGCTCGACATCGGGGGCACGCGGCCCTCGGGCGCCCCACCAGGTAGCGGTGCGTCTCAGGTGAGCATGCGCCTGACATGGGTGAGGGTGCGTTCCATGGTGGTCCGCCCGAACTTCTCCACCGAGGGCGACTGGGCGACCCCGTAGAGCATGGCCAGGACCAGGAGGATGTCGTTCACGCTGACGTCCGCGCGCGCCACTCCGGCCCGCCGTGAGATCTCGAGAGGTTCGGCGAAGACTGTCTCGGTGCGTTCCCACAGCAGCGCGGCCTGCTCAGAGGCCTGTGCGTTGGCGTGGATGATGCGGAACATCCCGGGGATGGTGTACTGGTCCCAGGCGATCATCTCGATGACGTCCATGAGCACCCGCGGGTCCTCCGCATGGGTGCGGGTGTGGGCCAGGTAGCGGTCCAGCCGGGCACCGTAGATCGCTGAGATCAGGGCGATCCTGCTGGGGAAGTGCCGGTAGAGCGTGCCTCTCCCCAGGCCCGAGCGGGCAGTGACCAATGTCAGGGGTGCGTCTGGCCCGTGTTCCGTGAACACGGCCTCGGCCGCGTCGAGGAGGGTCTGCCGATTGCGTGCGGCATCGGAGCGCGTCATGGCGCCATGCTACGGGCGGGCGTGTGACTGTGGTCTCGTTCGGGTTGTCCTCTCGGATGCAACTGCTCGCGCCGGTTCCCTTCCTTTGGTTCCAGTCCTCGCCCGTCCAGGGGTCGGCCCCGTCCTGACCGTGAGGTCCGCTCCGTTCGAAGGTCGAAGGCCGTCCTGCGTGCGCGTGGTGGTTCAGCGGTGTGGGCCGGAGCGGGGGGTTGCTCGGGAACGGTGTGCAGGAATGCACCCAGTTTCTCGGCGCGAGGACCCCGGGCCGCCGTCCCGAGTGACCTTGGTCGCTCTTGACCTGCAGCGATGGCCGACCGTGGATCTGAGTCTCCGTCGCTGACAGGGAAACTGGGTGCATTTCCGCACGCCGCACGCCGTGAGCCGTGAGCCGTGAGGCGCCCCTCGGCGACCCGACCCCTGTGCAGCTCGGGAGCCACCTTCCTGCGGGCCGCCCCGCTGCGAGTCACTCCCTGCGACCGGGTGTCCTGCAGCAGTCGGGGGCGACAAGCAAACTTGAGTGGAATACACTCAAGGTTGTGATCGTTGAGATCTGCAGACACCGGGACCAGCGAGGGACACTCCCCGCGCACCCGGTCACTGCACATGTCACAGCGCCCTCACGCAGGTCCCTGCCGGGGACCGGCGCGTCGCGGCGCCACACCAGGAGGTAGACGTGAACCATCAATTCACGACGAAGTCGCAGGAAGCCATCAGCTCAGCCGTCCAGGCAGCTGGGGCCGCGGGCAATCCACAGGTGGAACCCGCACACCTGCTCGGGGCACTCCTCGAGCAGGAGGAGGGCATCGCCCTGTCGTTGCTGGCAGCGGTCGGTGCCGATCGGAAGGTCGTGGGGACGCGCGTACGCAACGTGCTGGTCTCCCTGCCCTCCAGTTCAGGATCATCCGTGGCGCAGCCACAGTCGTCCCGCTCCCTCATGAACGTCCTCAACGAGGCCGGCACACGTGCCGACGAGGGCGGGGACAAGTTCGTCTCCACGGAGCACCTGCTCATCGCGCTGGCCGCCTCGGACACCGAGGCGGGCCACATCCTCACCGAGGCCGGTGCCACCCCCGACAAGCTGGCGGCGGCCCTGAAGGAACTGCGCCCGGAGCCGGTCACCTCGGCCGACCCGGAGGGCTCCTTCGAGGCTCTCAAGAAGTACGGTCGCGACCTCACCGAGGTGGCGCGGGAGGGCAAGCTCGACCCCGTCATCGGCCGTGACACCGAGATCCGTCGTGTCATCCAGGTCCTGTCCCGGCGCACCAAGAACAACCCGGTGCTGATCGGCGAACCCGGCGTCGGCAAGACCGCAGTGGTCGAGGGCCTCGCCCAGCGCATCGTCGCCGGCGACGTGCCGGAGTCCCTGCGCGACAAGTCGCTCATCGCCCTCGACATCACGTCGATGGTGGCCGGCGCCAAGTACCGCGGTGACTTCGAGGAACGGCTCAAGGGCGTGCTCAACGAGATCAAGCGCTCCGAGGGTCAGGTCATCACCTTCATCGACGAGCTCCACACCGTCGTCGGTGCGGGCTCGGCCGAGGGCTCCATGGACGCGGGCAACATGCTCAAGCCCATGCTGGCCCGTGGCGAGCTGCGCCTGGTGGGTGCGACCACCTTGGACGAGTACCGCGAGAACATCGAGAAGGACCCCGCCCTGGAGCGTCGTTTCCAGCAGGTCTTCGTCGGTGAGCCCTCCGTGGAGGACACCATCGCCATCCTGCGTGGTATCGCGCCGAAGTACGAGGCCCACCACAAGGTCACGATCTCCGACGGTGCCCTGGTCGCCGCAGCCACGCTGTCCGACCGCTACATCACGGGGCGCCAGCTGCCGGACAAGGCCATCGACCTGATCGACGAGGCCGCCTCCCGGCTGCGCATGGAGTTGGACTCCAGCCCCGTCGAGATCGACGAGCTGCGCCGTCAGGTGGACCGCCTGCGGATGGAGGAGTCCTACCTGCAGGAGTCCGACCCGGACGCCACCGACGAGGCCACCCAGGACCGCCTGGCGCGCCTTCGCAGCGACCTGGCCGACAAGCAGGAGTCGCTCACCGCGCTGACCAGTCGTTGGGAGGCCGAGAAGGCAGGCCACAACAAGGTTGGTGACCTGCGCGTGCAACTCGACGAGCTGCGCACACAGCTGGACCTGGCGGTCCGCGAGAACCGCTGGGAGGAGGCCGGACGCCTCCAGAACGGTGAGATCCCGACCATCGAGCGCCAGATCGCCGAGGCTGAGGCCTCGGCCGACGAGAGCAACGAGGACGGAAACGCTCCGGAGCCCATGATCGCCGAGAAGGTCGGGGCCGAGGAGATCGCCGAGGTCATCGAGGCATGGACGGGCATCCCCACGGGACGCCTGCTGCAGGGCGAGACCGAGAAGCTCCTCCACATGGAGGACGTCATCGGCAAGCGCCTCATCGGGCAGAGGTCAGCCGTCCACGCGGTCGCCGACGCCGTGCGCCGCTCGCGTGCGGGCATCTCCGATCCGGACCGCCCCACCGGTTCGTTCCTCTTCCTGGGACCCACCGGTGTCGGCAAGACGGAGCTGGCGAAGTCCCTGGCCGAGTTCCTCTTCGACGACGAACACGCCATGGTCCGCATCGACATGTCGGAGTACTCCGAGAAGCACTCCGTCGCCCGTCTCGTCGGCGCCCCTCCGGGGTACGTCGGCTACGAGGAGGGTGGCCAGCTCACCGAGGCCGTCCGGCGGCGCCCCTACAGCGTCGTCCTGCTCGACGAGGTCGAGAAGGCGGACCCGGAGATCTTCAACATCCTCCTCCAGGTCCTCGACGACGGTCGCCTGACCGATGGCCAGGGCCGCACCGTCGACTTCCGCAACACGATCCTCATCCTGACCTCCAACCTCGGCTCCCAGTACCTGGTGGATCAGTCCCTGGATGCTGATGCGAAGCGGGAGGCCGTCATGGCGGAGGTGCGCCGCTCCTTCAAGCCGGAGTTCCTCAACCGCCTCGACGAGACGCTGATCTTCGACCCGCTGTCCCAGGACGACCTGGCCCGCATCGTGGATCTGCAGGTCGAGGACATGGCGCGCAGGCTCGCCTCGCGCCGCATCACCCTGGACGTCTCCGAGCCCGCCAAGGGCTGGCTGACCAGGGTCGGGTACGACCCGGCCTACGGTGCGCGCCCCCTGCGCCGCACCGTCCAGCGCGAGATCGGGGACCGTCTGGCGACGCTGCTGCTCTCCGGCGACGTCGAGGACGGGGACCGGGTGCGCGTGGACGTGTCGGAGGACCTCACCGGTCTCACCGTCACCTCCGGCGCGGTCGCCGACCTGCCCTCCGAGGAGGACGCCGAGAAGGGCTGGTGACCTGAGCGCCGCGCCGCGCAGCGCTCCGATCGGCACCCGGCACGCCGACAGGCTCCGGGGATCCGGTCCGGATTGACAGTGGCCCCGCCCTCGTCACGTACGAGGGCGGGGCCTTCGTCGTCCTCGTCACGGAGCTCCGCTGGTCGGGATGAACCCGCCCGGACGCGGGAGGCGGTGTGAGACTGTCGCCCAGATCCGGTGGACGTCCGTACCGGCGCCCGCCCCATGGACGGAGGGACCCATGCACATCGTCAACGTTCCCGGCTTCGGTGGATCCGGCCCCCAGCACTGGCAGACCGCCTGGGAGCAGACCCATCCCGGGTTCACCCGTTTCGCGCCGCGCTCCTGGACCGAGCCCGACTCCGATGACTGGTCCCGGGCGATCGGGCGCGCAGTGGGCGTGGCGCCCGCCGTCCTCGTCGCGCACAGTCTCGGATGCCTGGCTGCAGCCGACTGGGCGAGGCGCAACCCCGAACTCGTGACCGGGGTGCTGCTGGTGGCCGTACCCGATCCGCAGGCCACGGCATTCCCGGTCCCGGCGACACCGTTCGCCACCGTGTCACTCACTGATCCCCTCGGGATTCCGGCGCTGGTCGTCGCCAGTGAGGACGACCAGTTCTGCACGCCGGAGGTCTCTGCCCGGATCGCCCGGGAGTGGGACGCGGGATGGTTGTCGGTGGGTCGCCTCGGTCACATCAACTCCGACTCGGACCTGGGGACCTGGCCCCGGGGCTGGGACCTGTTCATGGCCTTCGCGGCGGGGCTGGGGCAGCGGGTCTGAGGTGGCCCTGTGAACCCTGACGGTCCCGTGAGTGTGATGGCGCTGTGAGAACCTGATGGCGCTGCGAGTCTGATGGC
>JBQEKJ010000051.1:0-6247 GCA_052103835.1 Pauljensenia sp. | reverse complement strand
CTGATGGCGCTGCGAGTCTGATGGCTGCGCGACTCTGATGGCCCCGCGAGTCGACGAGGGTCCGTCGCCGTCGGCGCCTGCTCCGTGGGAGAATGGGCGCAGACCGCTGGAGCGGTCCTCAATCGTCACCACGAGGGGGTAGGGGATGGCCAACGAACGCCGGACCCGGGGTTCGTATTCTGCGGGCCTGGCAACCAGGGAGTCGATCCTGGAGACCTCGATGCGCCTGATCGCGGACTCCGGCTACCACGGTTTCTCCCTGCGTGACGTCGGGCGGAGCGTGGGGATCTCCCATCCGGCCGTCATCTACCACTTCCCCTCCAAGGAGGCGCTGCTCCTCGCCGTCGTCCAGCGCTACGAGCGGGAGTTCGGCCTGCTCGACATCGACATCGACGAGGACACCGGCGCCATCATCGAGAAGGGCGTGAGACCGAAGTCGATCGGGGAGCTCGGCCTGGCCATGATGCGTCTGGCCAAGCACCCTGACTCGGCCACGATCATGGCCCTGGACTGCGTCCTCGGTGTGGAGGCGGCCTCCCCCTCGCACCCCGCCCACGACCACTTCACCTACCGCTTCGAGGCGCTCCACTCCTTCCTCACCGCCGAGCTGGACCGGCTCCTGGCGGCGGGTACCGTCAACTTCGACCTGATCTCGTCCGCGATGGCGTGCGCACTGGTCAGGGACTGGTACGGGATGGCGGTGCATGCCCGGTACCTGACGGGGGAGGACGCGGAGCGGCACACGATTGCGGGTTTCCTCGCGGCGTGCAGCCGCACACTGGAGCTGCGCCCCGAGGTGGTGCTCACCTTGGCCGCCTCCATCCCGGAGGACCTCGCCGACGTCTTCGCCCGCTCCCTCAAGATCTACCGGGACATGCACGCATGAGGACCGGGGCGCGCCCATGACGAACGCCGACCTCTACCCCGTTCCCTTCGAGCACTCCCTCGCCGTGCTCGTGGGTGGGGAGGTCGTCCACCACGAGGGCGACTTGGAGCGGCGTTTCGACCTCGCCTCGCTCACCAAGGTGCTGGCCACGCGCGCGGCACTCGTGGCGGTGGAACGGGGGATGCTCTCCCTGGACGACTCCCTGGGTCCTCCCGGGTCCACGGTGCGCCACCTCATGTGCCACGCCTCGGGCCTGGCCATGGACGCCGACACGGTGATCGCACGTCCCGGTGCCCGGCGCATCTACTCCAACCGGGGAATCGAGGTGCTGGGGGCCGGGGTGGAGGCCGCCACGGCGACGCCCTCGTCCCGTTGGATCGAGGAGACGGTCCTGGAACCCCTGGGCATGGACGCCACCGACGTGCCCGGGTCCCCTGCCCACTCGGGTGTCGCCAACGTGCAGGACCTGCTCGCGCTCGCGGGCGAACTGCTCCACCCTCAGCTGGTGGGGAGGGACCTGGACGCGGAGGCCACCTCGCCGGTGTTCCCCGACCTGGTGGGCGTGGTGCCCGGGTACGGCCGCCAGACGCCGTGCCCCTGGGGGCTCGGTGTCGAGATCCGCGGACACAAGCACCCCCACTGGACCGCGCCGGGAGCCTCACCGGAGACCTTCGGGCACTTCGGGGTCTCGGGCTCCTTCATCTGGGTGGACCGCACCCGTGACGCTGCGGCCGTGTTCCTGGGCACGGAGCCCTTCGGCCCGTGGCACCAGGAGCACTGGGCGCAGCTCAACCAGGTCATCCTCGACCGCTTCCTCCCCTGATCCTCTCTCTTCCGGGGAAGTCCGCCCTGTTCTGGGCACGGTCCGCTCACGTGTGGGGTCGAGGTCCGCCCTCGTCCCCACGCGACGCCCGTCGCCGTGAGCGGCATGCGCCCGCGCCGGACTGCGGTCCGCCCTCGTGGATCCGTCGTCCGCCTCTGTCCGCGCCCGACGCCCCGCCCCGCAGCTGCGCCCCCTCAGTCGACGTCCACGATGACCGGCACGTGGTCGGAGGCACCCTTGCCCTTGCGCTCATTGCGGTCGATCGATGCGCCCGTGACCTCGGGTGCGAGCGCCGGCGAGGCGTAGACGTAGTCGATGCGCATCCCCTCGTTGCGGGGGAACCGCAGCTGCTGGTAGTCCCAGTACGTGTAGTTGGTGACGCGGGGGCGCGTGACCTCCACCCACCCGTCCGCGGCGAACGCATCGAAGGCGGCGCGCTCAGCAGGGGAGACATGGGTCTTGCCCTCGAAGAAGTCCATGTCCCACACGTCGACGTCGGTGGGCGCGACGTTCCAGTCCCCGACCAGGACGACGCGGGCCTCCGGGTTCTCCTCCAGCCACGCGCGCGCATCGCGTCGCAGGGTGGCCAGCCACTCCAGCTTGTACCCGTAGTGCGGGTTGTCGAGCTCGCGCCCGTTGGGCACGTAGAGGCTCCACACCGTCAGGTCCCGCGGTGCCCCACCCGTCGACGAGGGCGGTTGCGCGATCGTCACGCCCAGGGCCCGGGCCTCCACGACTCCGGGATCACCCCAGGTCGGCTGGTCGGGGAAACCGCGCTGGACGTCGGTGATGGGCAGGCGCGAGGCCACGGCCACCCCGTTCCACTGGTTGAGCCCGTGCACCGCCACCTCGTAGCCGGCCGCCTCGAAGGGGGCGGTGGGGAACTGGTCGGGCCGACACTTGATCTCCTGCATGGCCAGGACATCGGTGCCCGAGCGCTCCAGGAAGGCGATGACCCGGTCGACCCGGGTGC
The DNA here is from genome assembly GCA_052103835.1 of Pauljensenia sp. Lineage (GTDB taxonomy): Bacteria > Actinomycetota > Actinomycetes > Actinomycetales > Actinomycetaceae > Pauljensenia. Next base: position 3,565 of record JBQEKJ010000051.1, on the reverse strand, counting down.
GGATGGAGTTGACGTTCCAGGTGGCGATCCTCATGGGCCCAGCCTAGGTGGCTGGCTGCGGCGGCACCGTCCGGGGGTCGGGGCTGGGGCCTCTTGGCGCGGATGTCCGCGCTCGGGTGTGTGGTGGCCCCCGGACGGAGGGGGTGGCCCCGGGTGCGGTTGGGACCGTTGGGGGAGGCCGGGGGTACCGGCGTCCGTCCGCCATTGACGAGGGCGCTCCCGCCGCCCGCCGAGAGGTGCCGCGGAGGATCCAGTGTCCGTGTCGGTGCCTGTGTCCATGCCTGCGGCCTCTGCCCCTCCCCGCACTCCTGCCTGTGTCGGTGCTCCTGCCTGTGCCCGTGCCTGCGGCCCCGGCCCCTCCCACCTTCCCTGCTCGTGTCGGTGCCGCTGCCCCTCCCAGCTCCCCTGCCTGTGTCGGTGCTCCTGCCCGTGCCCACTACCATGGCGCCATGGGTACAGCTCTGGTCACCGGCGCGACATCCGGACTCGGCGAGGAGTTCTGCTGGCAGCTCGCTGCGGCCCGCCATGACCTGGTGATCGTGGCACGCACGAAGGATCGGCTGGAGCAACTCGCCACCCGTCTGCGACAGATCGCCGGCGTGCATGTGGAGGTCCTGCCGGCGGACCTGTCAGACCCCACAGATGTCGCCCGCGTCGCGCAGCGGCTGTCTGAGCCCGGTCCGCGGCACGCCGACCCGTCAGAAGGCACCGCCGCCGAGTCCGGTGTCAGCGCCATTCACGCCGGTTCCGACTCCGCTCCTGCCCCCATCGGGCTCCTGGTCAACAACGCCGGTTACGGCCTGGGGCGCCCCTTCCTCGAGGACGACCTCGCCTCCGAGCAGCGCGCCCTGGACGTCATGGTCGGTGCAGTCATGGTCCTCTCCCACGCGGCCGCCCGCGCGATGGTGTCGCGCGGGCGGGGTGCCGTGCTCAATGTCGGCTCCGTCGCCGCAGACACCGGGATGGGGACGTACTCCGCCCACAAGGCCTGGGTGCGGACCTTCACCGAGGGCCTGCACGAGGAGCTGCGCGGCACCGGTGTGACCGCCACACTGGTCAGCCCCGGTCTCACTCGTACGCACTTCCACGAGGCGGCTGGTCTGGATGTCTCCGCGACGCCCGGATGGGTCTGGTCCACGCCCGAGCAGGTCGTCTCCGCCGCGTTGGATGCTGTCCGCCACGGCCGCGCCCTGGTGACCCCGACCCCCCTGTACAAGGTGACCTCCGCGGTCACGCGCTTGGCTCCTCGCTCCGCCGTCCGCGCGATCGTGCGGCGCATCCCCCACACCTGAGGATTCTCCGCCGCCGGTTTGGGGGTGGGGCGGACGCAGTCCCGCACCCGTACCGCTCCTGCGCGTTCGTCGCTGCGCGGTCCCGGACTGCGTCCGGGCTCCGGTCCACCTGCTTGCCCTCGGCCCCGCGCCTGCTCCCCCGCCCGCTCCATCCTTGGTGTGCGACCCGCTCGGCCCGTCCCTGGTGTGCCACCCGCTCGGCCCGTCCCTGGTGTGCCACCCGCTCGGCCCGTCGGCCACGGACGGGGGCGGGAGCGCCCTCGTCAATCCCGATAGGCTGGCGCCATGACGAATGACTCCCAGAAGGCCCGCCTCGCCGAACTCGTGCGCGACCTGGCCGTGGTCCACGAGAAGGTCACCCTGGCGTCCGGGCGTGAGTCCGACTTCTACGTCGACATGCGCCGCGCCACCCTGCACCACGAGGCGGCACCCCTCATCGGGCACGTCATGCTGGACCTCCTGGAGGAGTCCGGGTTCGCGCCCGGCGACTACGACTCCGTGGGAGGGCTGACCATGGGCGCCGACCCCGTCGCCACCGCCATCCTGCATGCCGCTGCCTCGCGCGGACTGGACGTCGACGCCTTCGTCGTGCGCAAGGCCGCCAAGGACCACGGGATGCGCCGACGGATCGAAGGTCCTGACATCACCGGCAGGCGTGTGGTCGTCCTGGAGGACACCTCCACCACCGGCGGGTCCCCTCTGGAGGCCGCCGCCGCAGTGGAGGAGGCCGGGGCCACCGTCGTCGCCGTCGCGGTGGTCGTCGACCGCGACACGGGCGCGAAGGAGCGCATCGAGGCCGCCGGCTATCCCTACCTGCACGCCCTGGGCCTGGGGGACATCGGCTTGGCCTGAGGTATCGCCCGGCCCCGGTCTTGGTCCTGGCTGTGGTCCAGGTCCAGGTCCAGGCCCTGGCGGCGCCCAGCCTGGGCATTGCGGCGCGCCTGCATCGAAGTGGGGTCTCGATGCAGGAAAGGGCTCTCGGAGGGCGTTTTCGGCGTCGAGACCACACATGGATGCACGGGCGCCCCTCCGGTCGGGAGTTGCCGCGCGGCTGACGCGCGATCGACGCGCCGCCGACCTCCCGACGTTGTCCACAGATTGCATGGAACTGGTACGTACTGTTACCACATGCGATGAAATAGCGAGATGATCCTCGCTGTCCACGTCGTCATGAACCTGGTTGTCGCGCGCTCCCGCTCCTCCAGGCAGGTGTCCCAGCGCGAGGAATCGGGCGAACTGGTCCGGGTCTTCCGCCATGTCCTGGTCAGGACGGAGTTCCTCGACATCGACGATCGGTGGGAGCGCGCGCGTCGGGTGAACGCGGTCCGCGCCATGGCCGGAGCCATCGTGACCGGTCGCGATGCCGTGGTGGGGCATCTGGGAGCTGCGGTCCTGCACGGGATCTGGACGGTCGAGGAATTCGTCGACATCCACATCTGGACGTCACGCGCATGGGGTCGTCCGCCCGTGAGGATGCCGGAGCTCCGGATCAGGGGCGTCGTGATCGCGCCCGGGGTCATGCTCGTGCGCCATGGTGGGGTGAGCGTGCCGCTCAAGCCGAGGGTCTTGGATGGTGTGCGCATCGCTGACCTGGAGGACGTTGGCGTGCAGTGCGCGCGCCTGCTCGCTCCCAGGGAGGCGGTGGTGGTCCTCTCAGGGGTTCTTCGTGTGTTGTCGAACTTCGACCGTTTCAACCCGGAGGCCGCACGTCAGCGCGAGGAGGCTCAACGGACGGCGCTCCTCGAAGTGCTCGACTCCCAGGACGACACGCGAGGGCGCGCCCGGGCGCGTGAAGTCATCCGGGCCTGCGATGCTGGCTGCGAGTCGGTCCAGGAGGCGCTCCTCCTGTGGGTCCTCAAGGCTGCCGGGTTCCGTGATGTGCGTACCCAGGTGCGCTACCGGGTCCGGGGACAGACGTACTTCGTGGATGTCCACATTGCCGGGACGCGTGTGGTGGTTGAGTTCGACGGGAGGGTGAAGTGCGGCCAGGCGGCCGATGAGGTGCTGGGGGCGCTCTCCCGACAGAACCAGCGGCAGAAGGCGTTGGAGTCGCTCGGCCTGGTGGTGGTGAGGTTCGAGGCTCGGGAGCTGGATGACCCGGGGGCCGTGGTTGAGGAGATCGTGCTGCGGGCGGGCCTGGGCAGGAGCCCCCGGCCGGGGCGGCTGCTCCGCTGATACGCGCGCGGGCAGCAAACCGGGGGCACCTGTGCCCGCAGCCCGCAGCCCGCCGCCCGCAGCCCGCAGCCCGCAGCCCGCAGCCCGCGCTCCCGCCC
>JBQEKJ010000050.1:0-11936 GCA_052103835.1 Pauljensenia sp. | reverse complement strand
CTGGGTTCCACCTCCCAGACGGTCATGGCGCACTCCACCTGCCCCGTCCTGGTCGTGCCGTCGCGCCACCGTGACAAGGCTCCGGACCCGGCTGCCAGGTGGGAGCGCCGCTGAGACCGGTCCCACCGCTGAGCGTCTGGACAGCTGCTGCTCCTGACGGCCCGGGCCGGCGACGGGCCGTCAGGAGGTGGCCCCCGGCTGCGTCGGGGCCGGTGTAGGCTGTCCCTTGCCTCGGCGCTCTCTCGGGCATCGCCGACGGGCCCTCGTAGCTCAGGGGATAGAGCACCGCTCTCCTAAAGCGGGTGTCGGACGTTCGAATCGTCTCGGGGGCACAACACCGGCATGACCTGCAGTGTCGCCGTGACGGAGATCCAGGGTGGCATTCCTGTCGACTTCCGCCCCCAGTCTGTTCGTCCCTTCCCGTGGTGAATGCCCTCGGACGGGCCTACCGTTGAGGTGTCAGCCCCGGGCGACCCCGGGGGAGGTCCCTCCCGGACCACGACCGACAGGAAGGCAAGGGAGAAGGATGACCGACATCATCGAACAGACCGTCGTACCGTCCGCCGACGCCGGAGCGCGCCGCACGAGCTTGGAGGGCTCCGAGTCAGGCTTCGTCGCATCCGACGCGTTCATCACCGCACTGCAGCGTGTGCTCGTCGATCTGACGGAACTGCACCTGCAGGGCAAGCAGGCCCACTGGAACGTGGTGGGCAAGAACTTCCGCGACCTGCACCTGCAGCTCGACGAGATCGTCGACGAGGCCCGTGAGCAGTCCGACGTCATCGCCGAGCGCCTGCGTGCACTCCACGCGGTGCCCGATGGGCGCAGTGCCACAGTGGCGGCGACCACCTCGCTGCCGCCCTACCCCAATGGTGAGATCCAGACGGACCGCACCATCAACCTCATCACCGAGCGACTCGACCGCACTGTCGCCACAGTGCGCGAGGTGCATGACCTCGTTGACTCCGAGGACCCGACCACGGCGGATCTCCTGCACGAGATCATCTCCGACTTCGAGAAGCTGTCGTGGATGGTGAGTGCGGAGAACCGCTTGGCGGCACAGTGAGTCATCCACGTGCAGACCCGGTCGCCTGAGGCGTCCATGGTCTGAACGGGTGCAGCGGGGCCCGGGGACACCGTCCCCGGGCCCCGACCCGTGTGCACGCAGGCGCGCAGGACGTGGGAGGGATCGGGGATCCGGATGGGTGATCGGGGCAAGTTCGGCACGCCTCAGCGCTGTCGGGCCCGCGCACACTACCGTGGGAGCGTGGCTCCCAGTCTCTTCTCACGACCCCAGACACCGGATCCGGGTGTTTCCGGACATCCGGGTGGCGCCCCCGTGCCCGAAACGGCCCAGTTGGACGCCGCCGTGGCACAGTGGCGTGCTGAGCTCGCTGCCGTCACAGCGGCTGACCAGGCGGCGGACGGTGCTCCTCGACTGAGTCTCTCCCTCGCCCACCCCGGTGGTCTCGCCCAGCTCTACGCCGAGCACACGACCAGGCTGTCCAACCTGGTGCGCGGGCCCGCAGCCCATGCACGCGCCCTGGAACAGGCACGAGAGATCCTCGCGCGTTCGCGCGAGCTCACTGCGCGCCACGGTGTCGGCCCCGTCCACCTGGCCATCGGGCGGGCCCTCTGGGACGAGGGCGACACCCGTGTGTCCTCCCCGGCCATGCTGCGACCGGTACTCCTGGAGGAGGACGAGGGCGGAGACGTCCTGCTCACCCTCCGGCCCGGCGCGGAGATCGGGCCCGAGCTGGCTGCAGCACTGGCCTCCCTCCGTGTGGCCATCGACATGCCGGCCCTTCTCGCCGATGCGCGCACCGTCCACGGTTTCGCCCCTTCCCGTGCCCTCTCGACGTTGCGTGGGGTCGGGGCGGCGCTCCCGCATTTCGAGCTGCGTGACGACCTCGTCCTCGGGATCTTCGAGCACCCTGCCACGGTCCTCCTGCGTGAGCTCGACCACCCTTCCACCCTCCTCGCGAGCCAGGTCGTGCGCGCGCTGGCCGGGGACGAGGACGCATGTGCAGAGACCCTGCGTGCGTTGCCTGCGCCGAACCCTGTCGACCGTGATCCCTGGGAGGAGATCGGGGCCGGTGACCTCACCCCGCGTCAGCAGGACGTGGTCGAGGCTGTCGCCGGTGGCCAGTCCCTCCTCATCGACGTGCCCGACGGAGGGGACGACACCCCCGTCCTCGCCGCGATCCTCGCGGACTCGGGATCCAGGGGCCGCTCCACACTGCACGTCGCGGGTTCTCCTTCGCGCACCTCGCGGGTCGAGGGACGTGTGCGCGCCCTGGGTCTGGACGAGATCGCCGTGCGGGTGGATGGCGGTGCAGACGTCGGAGAGGCGCTGCGCGCCCGGCTCGCGGACGCCATGGCCGACACCTCCGACGTCGTCGACCCCGCCGAGGTCGACCAGATGCGTGCGCAGCTGCGCGGCGTGCGCGAGGCACTGTCCTCCTACACGACATATCTCCACCGGCCATTCGACCGCTTCGGCGCCTCTGCCTATGACGCCCTCCAGGTCCTCACCGACCTCACCGGCGCTCACCCCGCCCCCCGCACACGGGTGCGGCTGCGGGAGGATGTCCTCACCGACGTCGCTCACGACCAGGGTGAACACGCGCGGACCCTGCTCCACCGGGCCAGCGCGTTGGGGGTGTTCTCCCGCACCAGTGAGCATGCGGCCTGGCGTGGGGTGGTCATCAATTCGGCGGAGCAGGTGCCCGACGTCCTGTTGCGTGTCAAGAGGCTCGCCACCGAGACCCTGCCCGAGATGCGTGTCCAGATGGGGGCCGTTGCCGGGGAGACGGGAATCGTCACCGCGACGACCCTGGCCCAGTGGGAGGAGCAGCTGCGCATGCTCGAAGGCGTGCGCGACGCGCTCGATGTATTCCGCCCGGCGGTCTTCGAGCGTTCCGCCGCCGACATGGTCATTGCCACCGCTCCCAAGAGGTGGCGACGTGAGCACGGCATCACGATGAAGCGGTCCCAGCGCTCGCGGCTGGTCAAGCAGGCGAAGGACCTCGTGCGGCCCGGACGTCACGTGGACGACCTCCACCGTGAGCTCATCCTCGTCCAGGAGAAGCGCGACGTGTGGCGCAGGCACTGTGACTCCGACGGGTGGCCCCGGCTGCCCAGACGCCTGGACGAGGCGTCCGCACTCGCCGGCACCGTGCGTGTGGACCTCGACCGGCTCTCGCCCCTGCTCTCGACCTCGCACCCTGATCTGGCGCGCATGCCGGTGACGGACCTGGCCCGTCTGCTGGACCGCCTCGACGCCGACCCTGACGGCGCCCGTGAACTGCCCCAGCGTGTGGCGGTGCTCAAGTCACTCTCCGAGGCGGGTCTGGAGGACCTGGCCGCTGACATGCGGGACCGCCACGTGGGCGACGACCTGCTCGACGCGGAGCTGGACCTCGCCTGGTGGGCATCCGTCCTGGGGATCATGCTCGCCTCCGAGCCGCGCCTGGGAGGGTTCGACCCCACCCGCCTGGAGGGGATGCTGGAGCAGGGACGGGAACTGGATCTCGCCCAGGTGGCCTCCCTGACACCCCAGGCGCTGCAGCGCCTCCATCGCCTGCGCCGTCAGGCACTGGCCACGCGTCCGGAACAGCAGGGTGACCTCCTGGCCGCTCTCCAGGCGGGACTCCCCGCCACCGAGCTCTTCTCACGTCACGGCCTGGTCTCCCACCTGGTCCCCGTGGTCATGACCGTCCCGACGCTCGTGCCACGTCTGGTCCCGGAGGGACACCGCGTCGACCTCGTCGTCCTCGACGACGTCGAGGACCTCCCGGTGGCGGAACTGGTGCCCCTCATCGCCCGCGCACGTCAGGTCGTGGTGGTCGCAGACCTGTCCCGGGCGGAGTCCGGTGGTACGGCGGCGACGCTGGCACAGGTCCTTCCCGCCTTCCGACTGCAGGTGAGGCCCTCCCAGCTCAATGACCAGGTGGCGCGCCTGCTGAGTGCCCACGGTGCCGAAGGTACGGGTGTCCCAGTCCCCTGGACCACGGCGAGCGCAGCGGTGCGCGCGGTCTGGGCGGAGGGCTCGGGGATGCCCGCCCCGGGTGTTGCAGCCGTGGAGTCCTCGGCAGCGGAGGTTGAAGCGGTGGTGGACCTGGTGGTCGAGCACGCGCTGACGGAACCTGACCGCTCACTGGCAGTCATTGCCCTGAACGCGCTGCACGCGACGCGTATCCGCCAGGCGGTCTCCCGGAAGGTCGAGTCCTCCCCCGGACTGGCCGCCTTCTTCGGTCCGGACACACCCGAACCCTTCGTGGTCACCGACCCCGCGGGAGCCCGTGGGCTGAGCCGTGCTCGCGTGGTGATCTCCGTGGGCTATGCGAAGACGCCGCACGGGCGCGTCCTCCACGACTTCGGGGTCCTCTCCACCGCTCAGGGCGCGTCCGCGATGGCGGACGTCCTGCGCGCGGTGCGCGGGGACCTCACCGTGGTCTCCTCGATCAGGCCCTCGGAGCTCGATCGCTCGAGGCTCTCCGCGGAGGGCGCCCAAGTACTCGTGGATCTCCTGGAGGTTGCGGACGGCGGCTCCGGGACCGGACCCGGCCCGTGGCCGACCCTGGAGAGCGCCCCGGACCGCTTGCTCGTCGACCTGGCGGACCGGCTGTACGGGATGGGCCTGGAAGTCGTCCCCAATGTCGGTATCCAGGGAGGCATGCGCATCCCCCTGGCGATCGGACACCCCGAGGTGCCCGGGCGCCTCCTGGTCGCGGTGCTCACCGACGACGAGGCCTATGTCTCCGAGCCCTCCCAGCGCGTGCGGGACCGGGTCTGGCCGGCCCTCCTCGAGGCGCAGGGGTGGAAGGTCCGTACGGAGCTGTCCATGGCCGTCTTCATCGATCCCCAGCACGAGGCCGAGGAGATCGTCCAGGTGGTGCTCGATGCCGTCGACGAGATCAACGGATCGGGAGCCGACGTCGTGGAGATCCCCGAGGATGCGTCCCTGGATCTGCCGGAGGTGGACCCGGTGCTCGATGCACGGGTGGCGGCCACCGATGGCATCCGGGAGCGGTTGGACACGCTGCAGTCCCCCGGGGCGGTGGACCCGGGCGGCTCTGCCGGCGCGGAAGAGCCCAGCGGAGAGGGTGTCGTCGAACGCGGACCACGACCTGCGATCGCCCGAGGGCTGCCCCTGGCGGCCTACGGTGACGACCAACTCGACGAGCTCGCCGACTGGGTGCGCTCCGACGGGGTGGAGCGTGACGAGGACCAGGTCGTGGAGGAGCTCCGCGAGGCGCTGGGGCTCACCCGCAGGGGTGCCCAGTCCGACGCCGTCCTCCACAACGTCTCGAGGCGCACGGCGCCGAGGCCATGAGAGGGCAAGAGCCCGGTGCTGCTGATGAGGGTGGGACGCAGCATTCCACACGGCAAAGGGGCGGACGCCGTGCCGTGCGGGTCTCGGAGGTCGATCGTCACCTGATCGAGCGGGGGCTCCCACCCTCGTGGGAGGAGAAGGTCGGTTCGGAGGACGTGATCGGTCACGACGGGGCTTACCCGGACCGTGGCGACGGGGCCAATGACCGACGTCTGCTCGACAACGTGCCCCCGCACTCCCAACCGAGGACCTGATCCGATACTGTCGGCGCCCCGGGACGGGGACGGACCCGCTCGCGCCGTAAAGGGTGTGCACAGGTGGAGGGATCAGTTGTGCCGGACACGGATCGGCCCGGAGGGGGATCCTCGCCGACACCGGGGGTCCGGCGCCGGGGTGCCGGGGGGTGGGGTAAGGTGGGTGGGCCCCGCACCAGTCGGTGCGGGGCCCACACACGTCAGATGGGTGCCGACCGGTGGCCGGGACCGGGATGCCTCACTTGGTGGTGGGGATCTCCTGGGCGAGCAGGTCGCGGATCTCGACGAGGAGCTTGGTCTCCTCGGTCTGCTCCGGCTCTGCCTCCTCGACCTTGGTCTTGTTCATCGCGGCCAGCTTGTTCATGGGCAGGACGATGAAGAAGTACAGGGCGAAGGCCACCAGGAGGAAGTTGACCAGGGCGGTGAGGATCGCGCCGGGCTGGACGAGTGCAGCATTGTCGCCCGTGCCGAGGGTGAACTGCAGCAGTGAGTCGAAGTTCGGCTTGCCGAAGATGCCGCCGATCAGCGGATTGATGAACTTGTCGACGACGGCGGTGATGACGGCCGTGAACGCACCGCCGATGATGACGCCGACGGCCAGGTCGATGACGCTGCCGCGAGAGATGAAGTCCTTGAAGCCCTGGATCATGGGGAGTCTCCTCTGTGTTGATGGGTGGTGCAGCGTCCTACGGGCGCAGCACCAAGCTGAGTGTTCCCGCCCCGGTGTGACCCAGGACGAGGCCGGTGTCCACTGCCCGGAGGACGAGACCCACCCGTGCAGTGGGAGAGTTCCCCCACGAGGAATCCTCGTCGACCACCATCGAGGTTAGGCGCACCGCTTCGGCCAGTAAAGAGGCTTCACAGCCCGACCCGTCACACATCTGGGGTGAGGACCAGATGTCCACGGTGTCACCCTTCTCAAGTCCGCCGGCCTGATCCAGGGGGACCGTGAGCATCAGCCGGGCCTCCCCGGGACGCAGCCCACGGGACTCGGCCGAGCCCGCCACATTCGACTCACTCAGGATGGTGCCCGCAGGCAGTGGTGCGCCGTTCCAGGTGGCGGGGAGCTCGGCGCCGACGGGCCACGCGTCCTCCGGAAGCGCCTCGGGTGGGACGCGTACCTCCCGCAGGTCCTCCCGGTCGAGCGCCGCCCCTTCCTCCAGGGTGTGTCGGGCCACGAGGACCATGATGCCCTCGGGCAGCGGACGCAGGGCGAGGAGCGCGCAGACCACCAGGCCGGCCAGCAGGACAGCGGTGAGGAGAGGTCGGATGCGTGCCAGTGTGCGTGCCAAGTGCTCAGTGTCCATGCGCTGACTCCACCACTTTCCCGGAGAGGTGGCGAGGGGGACACAGTGGCGCTGTGGACGGGAGATGCAGGGTGCTCTCCCCTGTGGACGAGACGCGCCGAGTCCTCTGCGCTGTGGGGGAAGGGCGGGTCACCCCGGCGACGGATGTGACGTGTGGACGGGGGAGGACCTGATCTCACCCCAGCAGCAGGGACCTGGTCGGGGTGATCACCGCGTCCACCGGATGGTCGTGTCCCTCCCGGGGAAGGGCCGATGCGGGCAGGACCTCCTCGTCGAAGACTGCGGCGACGACGGGTGCACCCGCTCGGAGGTGTGCGAGGGCGCGGTCATACCAGCCGCCCCCCTGACCGAGTCGCGTGCCGGACAGGTCCACCGCCAGGGCCGCCACGAGCACCACGGCTGCCTCCCCCAGGGCCCCGGGTCCGAGCAGCTCGCCCATGGGCTGCGCCGGTCGCCGGGGATCGGGTCGGGACAGGGAAGCGGAGTCGCCCTCGTACACCGCCCACTCGGGGCCGGGCAGCGCCACGCCCTGCGGCGTGACCAGCACCGGCAGGAGGGTACGCGGATGGGCGCCGATGACCGGGCGGACATCGGGTTCCGTGGACGTGGGGACGAAGAGGGCCGGGGGCCCCTGTGCTCGCTCGACGTCGAGTGGGAGGCCGAGCAGTTCCAGGACCCGGACCCAACTTGCGAGCATGCCGTCCTGTTCGTCGGCGAGGTCGTCCCTGCCGCGCTCCCGGAGGCGTCGCGCGCGGGAGGCGCGGACCTCTCTCCGGATTGCGGCCTTGCGCGTCGTCATGACCCGTCCCATCCCCACCACTCCGCTAATGTGGCCATCATGGCAGACATCACGGCGCCCGTTCCTCACGCAGTCGTTCCCGTTGCGGGTCATGGCACGGGGTCCCGTCCGGGGACCGGGTGGGTGACGGACTCGCACCAGCGGCCCGGTGCCTGTGCCGAGGCCATCGGCGAGCTGGCGGAGGACTGATCGGGCGTGCGTTCCGTCGCGGACTTCTACCAGGACTGCCTGGCCGCTGTGGGTCAGCAACCACCTCTGGACGTGCAACTCGTCGATGCCGTCTCCTGTGTGCTCGCGGAGGATGTCAGGGCACCCTTCGACCTGCCTGTCGCCGACCTCGCAGCGTGTGACGGCTATGCCGTGCGCTCCACCGACCTGCTCGGGGCCACGCCGGATGCCCCGGTCACGCTGACGGTGACGGAGGAGGTGCGCGCCGGGGACGTCGACCCTGCGGCCCTGGTGGCCGGGTCGGCGATCCGCATCGCATCGGGGGCCCCGGTGCCCACGGGGGCGGACTCCGTCGTGGCGCTGGACTTCACCGATCACGGTCGGGCCCGCGTGGCGGTGCGCACGCAGCCGGCGGTGGGGGAGAACATCCGGCGACGCGCCGAGGACGTCGAGCGGGGCCATGTGGTTCTCCGCAGTGGGACGCGTGTGGGTGCGCGCCAGGTTGCCCTGCTCGCCGGGGTGGGGCGTTCACGGGTGGTCGTCCGCCCTCGTCCGCGCGTGGTCATCATCTCCATCGGGGACGAGATCGTGGAACCCGGACGGGAGGCACGCCCCGGGACCGTCTTCGACGCCAACGGTCATGCCCTGTCGACCGCGGTCGCGGACGCCGGGGCGCAGACCTTCCGGGTGGCCGCTGTGCCCGATGAACGCCAGATCCTCGGCACCACCATTGAGGACCAACTGGTCCGAGCCGACCTGATCGTCACCACGGGTGGCATCTCCTACGGGTCCGGCGACACAGTACGTGAGGTCCTGGGAGCCTTGGGAACCGTGCGATTCGACAATGTCGCGGCCTGGCCCGGACACATCCTGGGTGTCGGCACGGTGGGGGAGGGGACCCCGATCTTCTGCCTGCCGGGTGATCCGGTCTCTGCCCAGGTCTGCTTCGAGGTCTACGTCCGGCCCGCCCTGCGCCACATGCAGGGGTGGACCGTCCTGAACCGGCCCAGCATCCAGGCGCGGGTTGACCGCTCCTGGTACTCCCCGCGTGGCCGACGCGAGTTCGTGCGCGTGCGACTCACCGGGGACCCCAGCTCCGGGTACCAGGCCAAGGTGATGGGAGCGCCGGCGTCCCTGCTGCTCTCCGCCCTGGCGGAGTCCAACGCACTCGCCATCGTGCCTGAGGACGTGACGAACGTGCGGGCCGGGGACTCCCTGCGTTGCATGGTGCTCGACTGATGTTTGCAGGCCTGTCGGCGCGCGTCTGGGGCAGGAGACCCGATGAGCTGACCCTGGTCGTGGAAGACCCTGTCGGGCGGGGTTTTCTCCACGGCGGAGGGTCGGAGAGGTCCCTGCCCCGCCGACTCGTCCTCAGGCCCGCCCTCGGTGGCGACCACCTGCGCATCGACGCCGTGAGGCGGCACGACTGGAAGTGGCTCGGCCCGTGGGAGGCGACGCTTCCGTCAGGTTCCACGGAGGACCTGCCCGATCTGGCGACCTTCCGTCGCAGGATGGACCGCCAGCAGAGGGTGGGCGAGGCCCTGCTCATGGTGGCAGAGCTGGACGGGGAGGTCGTCGGGCTGCTCTCCCTGTCCAATGTCCAGCGCGGGGCGATGTGCCAGGGGGTGCTGGGTTACTGGGTGACCGGTGGGCAGGCCCACCGGGGCGTGGGGTCCCTGTGTGTGGCCATGGTGATCGACCTGGTGATCGGCGAGCTCGGGCTGCACCGCATCGAGGTGAATGTCCGCCCGGAGAACGAGCGCTCCCTGGGGCTGTGCCGCAAGCTCGGCCTGCGGCGGGAGGGCCTCAAGCTGCGCTACATGAACATCGCCGGCCAGTGGGCCGACCACATCGCCTTCGCGATCGACTCCGAGGACCTTCCCGAGGGCGGCCTCGTCCCGAAGATCTGGGGCCGTTCCCCCGTCTGAGTCCTGCCGGGGAGCAAGGACCGGAGTCAAATGCGTCGGACGCAGGGGGATGTGCTCGACGCGTGCCACGACGACGCTCCCGGTCGACGGATGGTGGGGGTGCCCTCGGCCCGTCTGCACTCCTGGCTCCGACGAGCGCGCACTGCGCGCCGCCTCCTCCCAATACCCAACACGCCACCTCTGTCGTCCGATGGCGCGGAAGGATCACCGTAGCGTGGTGACCGTGGAGTATGGAGGCGTGGTCGTCGTCGCAGCGGTGGCGATCGTGTGTCTGCTCCTGCTCCCACACCTCGTCGCCAAGCGCACCGCCATCACCCAGTCCAGGGAGATCGACCGTTTTTCCCCCGACATGAGGGTCCTGCGCACGGAGGACGGGGACGACCGGGGGTCGGAGGAGACGTGCAGATCCCCTGAGCGGCGCCTCCTGGCGTCCGCGTCCGGGCACCGAACAGCAGGAGGCACCATGTCGTCGCACATCGAAGATGGTCGCCGCCCCGTCTTGGGGGCGCGTGCCGTCCACCGTGAGAATGCCCGGATACGCGAGATCGCCCAGTTGCGCGCGCGTCGGGCGGCTCGACTTGCCACTGAACGTGCGGCCGGCCAGAGGAGGTTGCTGGTCTCAGCGGCAACCGCCCTGGCGACGGTTGCGGTCCTCGTCCTGGCGGCTGTGTCCGCAGTCGGGTGGACCTGGATCGCGTTGCCCGCAGCACTCCTTGCTGCTGCGCTCGCCACCTCCCGGTGGGCGGCCGTCAGGTCGGAGGCGGCAGGGAGGAGTGAGGACGCGCGTCTGCGTCAGCTGCGTGAGGGCCTCGACGCCCATGGCGTGAGGGTGCCCTCCGCAGCAGGTCCCGCGTCCGGTCCTGCCCGGGCCCCGGGGGGAGGGACCGGGGTGGCGGACGCAAAGGTTTCGTCTTCCGTCTCCGGCGCTGCCCGCGAGGGCGGAGCCACAGACGACCCAGCCGGGGGTTCGACTCCACCGGGAACGGAGGCACACCGCGACGACGTGGACGGGGATGCTGGCACTGGGCAGCCCCTCGGACCCCAGGAGGATGTCGCGGCTCGGGTGCTCGCAGTCGAACCTCGCACGTGGAGCGTCTCGGCCGTGCCGGCCCCCACCTATGCCTCACGGGCGCGTGTGGTGGGGCGTGAGGTCCACGCTGACACCGATCTGCGGGGTATCCCTGCGGTGCGCGCTGAGGTGCCCGCACGTCCGCAGGCGAGCGGCCATGGTGTCGGGGACGCGCGCTCCACGGAGGACGTCGCTGCGTCCCAGCCGCTCGTCTTCGACCTGGACGCGGTGCTCGACAACCGACGGGCCCAGTGAGGGAATGGGGGCATGTCAACGGGCCGAGCCATCCGTGAGGACATGGAGAATTCGGGTCGCCAAACTCCCGACGACTTGGGAATATGCACTCGGCAGACACGGGTGCTAAACTGACCGGGCCTTGGGGCTATGGCGCAGTTGGTAGCGCGTCTCGTTCGCAATGAGAAGGTCGGGGGTTCGAATCCCCCTAGCTCCACCAAACCGAAGACGCGGGACATCCTGTGAGGATGTCCCGCCTCTTCGCATTCGGGGTGTTGCGCGGGATCGCAGTGGCACCTGGCAGCGCGCCGGGTGCGCATGCCACTGGTGCCCTGGGATGTGGTCAGCGGACGCCGGGGTCTGCAGATCGCGCAGGGCAGGTCCAGGGACTCGCCGACTTGTCGGGCAGACGGCATGACCGCGCAGTGCTCGTCCGACCGCTCCGTGGGAGTTCCCTCGGATGGTGTCGTGCCGGTGCTCGCGGGGTGCGAAGACGCCTCCCTGATGGGCGTGACAGGCTCTGCGACGTCCCACCCGCGAGTGCGACAGAACAGCGGGCGGAGGTTCTGGATTGCATGCGAAGGCGCAGTTCAGACCGGGTGAGCAGGGTCACCCATCCCCAACTTGACCGTCCGGGAATGCGTGCGTAATGTTTCTTTCCGTTGCCCCGGACGATCGGAAACGAACGGCCCGGGAAGCCAAACAGAATATTTGCCTGAAGATCCTGTCGACTTGACAGGAAAGAATCCGAAGGTAAACTAGTATGGCTGCCTCGAAAGGGGCAACGAACACCGGTCTTGGTCGTGGGTTTCCTGCGGTTGGGGTTGTGTGGGTGTTGT
>JBQEKJ010000049.1:0-11989 GCA_052103835.1 Pauljensenia sp. | reverse complement strand
GGCCACTACAGCCTGGAGGTCCACGGTCGCGCTGCCCACGCCGGCCTTGAGCCCGCATCCGGGGTCAACTCCACGGTGGAACTCGCCCACCAGATCCTCGCCCTGTCAGCTCTGGATGCGGGACCCGCGGGTGCCACGGTCACACCCACGGTCATCGAGGGCGGGACCACCATCAACACCGTGGCCTCCTTCGCGGCCGTGGCCATCGATGTGCGCACCCCCTCACGCGCTGAGCAGGAGCGGGTCGAGCAGGGCCTCGCGGACCTGCGCCCCGTCCTGCCCGGAGCGGTCCTGGAACTCAGTGGGGGAGTGACGCACCCACCGCTGGAGGTCGCCTCCAGCGCCGCGCTGTACAGGCGCGCCGTGGAGGTCGCCCGGCAGCTCGGCCAGGAGGCCCCGGGCCGGGCAGCGGTGGGTGGGGCCTCCGACGGCAACATCGCGGCCTCGGCGGGCTCCCGGGTCCTCGACGGACTCGGTGCCGTCGGTGGTGGGGCGCACGCCGCCGACGAGCACGTGCTCGTCGAGGAGATGCCCCGCCGGGCCGCCCTCGTCACAGCCCTGCTGCGTTCCCTGGCCGAGGCCCCCCTGTGAGTGCGGCGAGCCCCCTGGGGGAAGCTCCTTCCCCGGCGCCCCGCCACCCCTGTGCGCCTCGCCCCGCCCCGGCGCCCGGCCACACCGCCGTGCTGCAGGCGCAGGCCGACGCCGACCGGGCGGCCCGCCGAGCGGGTGTGCACATCACCCTGCTGGAGACCCCCGGCGAGCTGGCCGAGGCGGAGGAGGTCCTGCGTCGCGTGTGGGGGGCGGGCCCGACAGACTCCTCCATCGCGACACCGGCCCTGATGCGCGCCATCGAGCATGCCGGGGGCTACGTGGCCGGCGTGCGCCCCCTCGGCGGGCCAGGAGTTGCTCCGGTGCCCGGGGGCTCCCCCGCGTCCGCCGGCCGAGGGGCTGCAGCGTCCCCCGGGCCGGGCCCACGTTCGGAGATCCTGCCCGGTGCCCCGTCAGGCCCTCTGGTCGGAGTCTGCATCGGCTTCTGCGCTGCACCCGGGGACCTCTCACTGCACTCCCACGTCGCCGGACTGCTGGCGGGATCCGTGGGCCGCGGGGCAGGTCGCGCCCTCAAGCTGCACCAGCGCGCCTGGGCCCTGGAGCACGGACTCACCTCCATCACGTGGACGTACGACCCGCTGGTCTCGCGCAATGCGCACTTCAACCTCCAGCGTCTCGGAGCCCGGCTGGAGGAGTACCTCGTCGACTTCTACGGGCCCCTGGCCGACGGCGTCAACATCGCGGAGCCCTCCGACCGCGCCCTCGTGCGCTGGGTCCTCGAGGATCGCCGTGTCGGCTTGCTCGCCCGCGGGGAGGACGGGAGCCCCGGTGTACCGGGCACCGGGGGAGGCACCGTCGGGCGCAGCGCCGACTCGTGGGGTGGGGATGGTCCGCGGAGGTCGCCGCGCAGGATCGACGAGGGCGGCCCCGAGCTGTCCGTCCTCCTCACAGAGGGTGTCGACGGTGCTCCCCGGTCCGGTGCGACCACGGCGGAGGCGCTGCTGGACGGGGGACCGGGTCGCGCCCTCGTCGCCGCACCCGGTGACATCGAGGGACTGAGGCGCCGGGACCCGGACGCCGCGCAGCATTGGCGCCTCGCCCTGCGCGGGGCGATTCTCCCCCTGCTCGAGTACGGCTGGGAGGTGGCCGGCTTCGCGCGCGGGAGGGGCTACCTCATCGAGGGGGACCGGTGACGGGCGGCGTGCGGACTGCGGGGCACGCGCAGGTGGGGACAGCGACGAGGGCACTGACATCCACGGACACGACCGAAAGGAGACGGGCATGAGGATCGACGCGGTGGAGGTGCGCCGGGTCAGGTTGCCCCTGGTGTCCCCCTTCACGACCTCCTTCGGCACCCAGGAGGAACGCGTGGCGCTCCTGGTGCGGGTGGTGCCCCGTGACGCTCCCGCCGGTTGGGGGGAGTGCGTGGCCCTGGTCGATCCGTTCTACTCCAGTGAGTACGTCGCAGGTGCCCAGATGGTGATCCGGGACCACCTGGCCCCCATGCTCATGGCCGCCACCGACGTCCACCCCCAGACGGTTGCCCCGTTGCTGGAACACGTCGTGGGCCACCGCATGGCCAAGGCGGCCCTCGAGATGGCGGTCCTTGACGCCGAACTGCGAGGTCTCGGCCAGTCCTTCGCCACCTGGCTGGGCGCCACACGCACACGCGTGCCCTCCGGGGTGTCGGTGGGCATCCAGGCGAGCATCCCGCAGCTGGTGGACCAGGTGGGCGCATACCTGGAGCAGGGCTACGTCCGCATCAAGATCAAGATCAGGCCCGGCTGGGACGTCGAGCCGGTGGCCGCGCTGCGTGAGGCCTACGGGGACATCCCCCTCCAGGTCGACGCGAACTCCGCCTACACCCTGGCAGACGCCACCACTCTGCGTGAGCTCGACCGCTTCGGGCTCCTCCTCATCGAACAGCCCCTCTACGAGGACGACCTGCGTCTGCACGCCCAGCTCGGGGAGCTGTTGGAGACACCGGTGTGCCTGGACGAGTCCATCGTCTCCGCCCGCGTCGCCGCCGATGCGATCGCGCTGCGAGCCACCCGCGTCATCAACATCAAGCCCGGCCGTGTGGGCGGCTATGTGGAGGCCCGCCGCATCCACGACATTGCCCGTGCCAACGGGGTGCCCGTGTGGTGCGGGGGGATGCTGGAGACGGGGATCGGGCGCGCCGCCAATGCGGCGCTCGCGGCCCTGCCGGGGTTCACCCTGCCCGGGGACATCTCAGCCTCGGACCGCTTCTACCGGCGCGACATCACGGAGCCCGTGCGCATGGTCGACGGCTGGATCGAGGTGCCCGACCGCCCCGGGTTGGGCGCCGAGCCCCTGGAGGACGTCCTCGCCGAGGTCACCGAGGACGTGGAGGTCCTGCGGGCCCACTGAGCCCGCCCACTCCTGGCCCGGCTACTCGGTGGCGGTCGGGGGGACGAGGCCGGGCAGGTCACGCACGGCCTGCAGGCCCACCACCACTGCGCGCCGGAGAAGCAGGTGGATCTGACGGTCCGACAGCCCGGCGCCCACGAAGAAGCGGCTGACCAGGAAGAAGTACCACTGCTCGTCCAGGCGACCGGGGAACACGGTGGGCTGCAGGTGGGTGGTGTTCCAGGTGTTGGCCACCTGCTGCAGGTCGAAGGGGGAGATCCCTCCCGCGGCCAGGGAAGCCACCGTCGTCTCCGGGAGGGGCATCCGGGTCTCGACCTGCATCCAGGGGGAGTCGGCGGGCTCGCGGTGCACCCTCACCGTCGTGTCATCGACGGAGGTGGTCAGGCTGAACTCCGCACGGGACAGGGGGAACCCGTCCTCCGACATCACGTGCTCGAGTCGGTCCAGGTCCAGGGGGAGCACCTCGGTGTCCCACTTCAGCTGGTCCTCGTCCGAGGATTCACCCGCTGACCCGGACCCCTCCTGGGGACCGCGTGCGGAACCGCCCTCGTGGATGGTCCCGCGGGGCGCGTCCCCGGAGGACGGGCCACCGGACTGCCGAGCAGATTCCCTGCCGGACCCGGCGTCGGACCCGGCGTCGGACCCATCGCCGGGCGTCTCGCCGGGTTCCTCGGGCGTGCCGCCCAGCGACCAGGTCTTCCACTCACTCATCGTCTGCCTCCTGGGCCCAACGGTCGGGGAAACGTTCGCCCAGCCGGGTGAATGCGGCCAGGGACGCCATGACGAACTGGGCGACCTCCTGGTCCACCTGCTCGTCATCGGCACCCGCCACCCAGGTGAAGGTGTGCTGCAGGCGGAAGCGGATGTGACCGTCATCGGTGACGGCCGTGGCCATCTTGGGCAGGTAGGTCGCGGCGTTGAAGGACGCGGTGAACTCCGCTGCCTGGGGCGCGAAGCGGATGTCGAGGACACGCGACCACTCACCGATCCCCTGGACGGGACGGTCGGGGGGCAGCACGATGCGCAGCACGTGGGACGGCAGGATGGCGGCGACCTGGTCCTGCTCCCCCAGGAAGGGGATGAGGCCCAGTTTCCGCAACGCGCCCTCCACCCGCTCGCGGGTGACGGGGATGGTGGTGGGGGACATGACCACAGTTTAGGTCCGGGCAGGTGCGGCTGCGTTCCCGGGGGCATTCCCGGCTGCGTTCCCGGGGGTGCGACGTCCGGCCCGGCCCCCGGGGGTGCGCGCCCTAGACTTGCCCCATGACAGCCCTGGTCCGCCTGCTCACCCTGCCCGCCCATCCCGCGGGCACACCCGTGCCGGGGATCCTCGACGGGCTGGAGGCACTCAGTCGCGCCCACTCCCTGGAGGTCATCGGGTCGGAGGACTTCGTGACCTCCGCCGAGGAGTTCGCCGCCGTCACGACCGATGAGGACCGCCGCGTCCTGCGCGTGGCGGCGGTGGCGGACGAGGGCGGACGGCGCATCGAGGACCTGTGGGGAATGGTGCCCGCGGGGGTCGGGACGGACGAGGGCGACCCCGGGTGGGGCCCCGACCTCATCGCTCCAGAAGCGCGCGCCGAGGCCCTGCCCGCCCTCGGCGCCTCCGGCGCCACCGGCGCCACCGGCGCGGAGGCCGTGGTCGGCCACCTGTCCGTGCACGCACCCCTGGGGGACAACACACACCGCGCTGAGATCTCGGTCCAGGTGGCGCGTCCGTGGAGGTACTCGGGCCTGGACGGGTTGCTGCTGCGCCTGGGCGAGGCGATCGCGCGCTCGTGGGGACGCACCACCGCCTGGTACTGGACGGACTGCCCGGGGTGGGCGGGGGTCGACACCCCCCAGGCCGTGCCCGGCATCCGCACACCCGTACCGGGGGACGGCGAGGTGGCTGCCCCCGTGCGCACCCACGAGACCGACCTGCTCTCCGCCGCCGGATACCGGCCGCTGCACAGCGAATGGGTGACGACCCTGGACGTGGGGGAGGCCCTGTCGGTGGAGCCCGTGCCCGTGCCCGGCTACGAGCTGGTGTCCTGGTCCTCCCCGCGCTCCCCGGAGCACCTCGTCGCCGAGCTTGCCCGGATCTACGCCCTCGCCTCCACCGACATGCCCTCGGGAGAGTTGGCGGAGGAGCCCCAGGTGTGGGACCCCCAACGGGTGCTGCGCAAGGAAGCCCAGGCGGAGCGTTCCCGCCAGGAGTGGGTGCTCACCGCTGTGCGGCCCGTGGGTGGGGAACTGGTGGGGTGGACCACGCTCGTGCTCTCCCCGACGGTGCCCGAGATCGCGTACCAGGAGGGCACCCTGGTGCGCGGCGACCACCGCGGCCACGGTCTGGCCACCTGGATGAAGCGGGTCAACCTGGCTGAGCTGCGCGCCCGCCGCCCCCGGGTCCAACGGATCCACACCTGGACCGACGGCGACAACGCCCCCGTCATCGCCCTGAACCGCAGGCTCGGTTTCCGCCCCTCCCTGGTGGAGATCGGATGGGAGAAGCAACTGGCTGCGCCCGGCCGTGAGGCAGTGGGTCCGCATGAGTGACCACGTGGCGGACCGAGCGCGCCCCTCCGACCTGGTCGTCGCCGTGGTCGGGCCCACGGCCTCGGGCAAGACCGACCTCGCCCTGGACCTGGCCGAGGTCCTGCCCGACGTGCTCGGTGCCACCGCTCCCGGACCTGCCGAGCTGGTCGGGGCGGATGCCATGCAGCTCTACCGGGGCATGGACATCGGGACCGCGAAGACGCCGGTCGGGGAGCGGCGCGCGATTCCCCACCACCAGATCGACGTCCTGGACGTCACCGACGAGGCCTCGGTCGCCCACTACCAGACCCATGCCCGTCGCGATGTCGCGGACATCCACCAGCGTGGCGGCGTCGCCCTCATGTGCGGAGGGTCGGGACTTTACGTGCGCGCCCTGCTCGACGTCATCGACTTCCCCGGCACCGACCCCGCCGTGCGGGCACGGCTGGAGGCCGAGGCCGAGGGCCCGGGCGGTTCGCGCGCCCTGCACGAGCGCCTCGCCGCACTCGACCCCGAGTCCGCCTCCCGCATCGACCCCCACAATGCACGCCGGATCATCCGCGCCCTGGAGGTCATCGAGCTGACCGGGGCGCCCTATTCCGCCCACATGCCGCGCCGCGTGTTCCACCGGCCTGCGGTGATGATCGGCGTGCGCCGTCCCATGGAGGAACTCGACGGACGCATCGCTGCGCGCACTGCCGCCATGTTCCGAGACGGCCTGGTCGAGGAGACGCGGGGACTCATCGTCGCCGGGCTGCGGGAGGGGCGCACCGCGCGACGCGCCACCGGGTACGCCCAGGCGCTCGCGGTCATCGACGGGGAGATGACGGTGGACGAAGCAGTGGAGTCGGTGGCACTGGCCACCCGGCAGCTGGCCCGACGACAGGTCAAATGGTTCCGGCCCGAACCGCGCATCCACTGGCTCGACGTGGGGGCAGTGGGGTCGGCGGGGACTCCTGCGGGAAGTACCCCATCGGGGTCGGAAGGCCGCAGCCTCCTGGACCGTGCCGTGGACATCGTGCGCCGGGAGGCGCAGCAGCTGGATAGCGTGTCGACGTGACCACACACCTGGAGACACACGGGACTGCGACCGGGGAAGGTCCCGCGACGCTCGCTGGTTCGGCCGGGGGGAGCGCAGCGACCGGGGACTCCGGCCTGCCCGCAGGCACTGTCCTGTGGAAGGCCCACGGGACGGGCAACTCGTTCCTGCTCCTCGACGACCCGGAGGGCCAGATGGACGTGGACCCGGCGACTGTGGCGGCCCTGTGCGACGTCTCGCGGGGGATCGGGGCCGACGGGCTGATCCGCTGCGTGCGCGCGGACGGGCGCTGGTTCATGGACTACCGCAATGCCGACGGCTCCCTGGCGGAGATGTGCGGCAACGGGGTGCGCGTCTTCGTGGACCACCTGCAGGGTGTGGGACTGGTGGACCTCGGTGAGGACGAAGTGCTCGAGGTCGGCACGCGGGGCGGCGTCAAGAGGGTCCGCGCACTCGGGCCGCGTCCGATGCAGGTGCCCGGGCCCGTGTGGCAGCGCGGGGCGCAGCGGCCCCTCGTCGAGGAGAGCGCTGTGCGCGAGAGTGGCGCCGTGAGCGACTCCCCGGAGGGGGCCGGAGGGTGGGCTGGGACGGGTGCGGGAGTCGGTGCGGCACCCGCGGACACCGATGCCACCGAGCAGTGGTACTCCATCGACATGGGGCCCGCGGTGTCCACGGGAGTGCCCGACATGACGGTCACCGTGGTGGGGCTGGAGGAGACGTTCGAGGGCATCCGGGTCGCCATGCCCAACCCTCATGTCGTCGTCGACGTGTCCTCCCGTGAGGCGCTGCGCGACGCGGTGCTGCCCACCACCGACATCCACCTCGCCCCCGTGGGGCTCCGGCCCGCGTACCACCCGGACCCGGCGTCGGGCATCAACCTGGAACTCGTGGTCGACGTCTCGGAACCGGGTGCGGAGATCGGGCACCTCCTGATGCGCGTCCTGGAGCGCGGGGTGGGGGAGACCCAGTCCTGTGGCACCGGGTGCTGCGCGGCCGCGGTGGCCAGTGCTGCCCGGCGGGGCGCAGGCGCGCCCAGGACCTGGATCGTCGAGGTGCCCGGAGGCAGCGTGCGCGTCGACCTGGGCGAGGGGTCGTCCTTGTCCGGGGTCACCCTCTCCGGCCCTGCCACCCCCATCGCCGAGGCCCGTCCCTTTCCGTGACGGGGTCCGCCTCCCCGCCCGGCCCATCGGGTGGGACGCGCACGTCGTATCTCCACCACCATCCACCGGCCCGAGCTCGTGATCTCCTGTGGACTTCGTGACAAGGCACACGGTTGCCCTCGTGGCGGGCGACTTCCGGGGGCCGTTGTCAGGTCTCGGTCATCCAGGCGATGGGGGAAGCGCTCAGGGTCATTCCTGCGCTGCGGTGAAGGGCGAGCGAGGCGACATTGCTCGCGGCGATCTGGGAGTGCGCGGGACGCCCGGCCCGCCCGAGTTCGCCGATCATGAACTGCAGGAGCAGGCGTCCCCATCCGTGACGTCGTCTGGCCGCGGGCACGTGGAGCAGCCCGATGGATCCATCACCATGCACTCCGACGAAGCCGATGGGTCCTTCCTCGTCTCGCCCGGCCCACAGATCACCGGACGCTGCTCGTGCCCGCGCATGGTCACGGCCCTCCTGCGGATACTCCGCCAGGACGGCGTCCCGCGGCGGAACACGCCGCAGGCGGACAGAAGGGGGGACAGGGGTGTGGGGCCGGGTCCGACCGGACTCGGCGACGGCCGAGACGTAGTGCTCGCGGATCTGGAGAGCGCTTCTCCGTGCCAGATGCTCCGCCAGCGGGACTGGGGTGACCTCGCACTCCCGTACGCCGTCGAGAACGTCCACCAGCTTCGTGCCGGAGGCGACGTCGACGGTGTCGATGAACCAGGTCCGTGTCGGGACGTGGAACACGACTGTGCCGTGCGCGCCCGCGGTCACTACCCTTCCGGATCCGTCTTCGACGATCCCGATGACCTTCGCGTGGAGAACCGGGTCCCGCCGGAGGAACCTCAGTGCCTCCGCACGCCCATGACTCCCGTCGGTCGGGCATCGCGACGGTCCCTCCACGGCAGCCCTGGCAGGGGAGTCAGACACGGGGACGGACCTCGATGATGCGGTAGCCCTTCTTGGAGGCGACCTTCCCGGCGGACCAGCCTTCGTCGCGCAGCCAATTGACCAGGGTGTCGGCACCCAGGTTGCGCTGGACGACCAGGTGGGCAACCCCGTCCTTTGCGAGTCGGGACAGCCAGTCGCTGAGCATCTGGTGCAGGGCGTTCTTGCCGATCCGCACCGGCGGGTTGGACCAGATGAGGTCGAAGCGCACACCCTCGGTGCGCGCCCGCTCCAGGGCCTCCGCAGCGGGTAGCGCGACCACACCGGTCGCCCCATTGGCCAGCGCATTGCGCTGGGTGAGGTCCAGGGCGCGCGTGTTGACGTCCACCGCCCACACGCTGGCCTCCGGCGCCTCCAGGGACAGCGTCACGGCCAGGGGACCCCAGCCGCACCCGAGGTCCAGGAAGGTCCCCGACGAGGGCGGCTCGGGAGCCTCCGCCAGCAGCTGGCGCGTGCCGAGGTCCAGACGGGAGCCGGAGAACACACGGTCGGACACCCACATGTCGAGGTCCCTCCCGCGGGCGGTGACGTGGACCTGGCGGAGCTCGTCGTCGGTCGCGGGGGCTGAGTCGGTGAAGTACTGGTCTTCCACAGCCCACAGCGTAGTCGGAGGGGCAGCCCGGTCCCGACGTGCCAGACTGGAGGGGCACATCGATCGCCGGGGCCACCGCCGCGGCCGTCCCCGCGGCGCCCTGCGCCCCTCGCGCACCGCCCGCGCGGCCACACCACGTCCCCGAGGAGGACCCCATGTCAGATGACACCGACCGACCCACAGGTGCCGAGACAGGGTCCGAGCAGCACACCACGGACCAGCACACCCCGGACCATCCCGGCACCGGGCACGGACACGGCTCCGAGGAGGGCCTGCGCCGCGCCGAGGACGTCGTCGCGCGCATCCTCGCCCGCCGTGGCACCGCACTCGCCTCGACGCAGGAACAGGACCACAGCCACGACGCGGGCGCCCTGGAGCGTGACGCGCGTGCCGGCACCCGCCGCGTCCAGGGACTGTCCACCGAACTGGAGGACGTCTCCGAGGTCGAGTACCGCCAGGTCCGTCTGGAGCGCGTGGTGCTCGTCGGCCTGCGCACCCAGGGCAGCGAGGAGGACGCGGAGGTCTCCCTGCGTGAGCTCGCCGCCCTCGCGGAGACCGCAGGCTCGGAGGTCCTCGACGGGTTGATCCAGCGCCGCGACACCCCCGACCCGGCCACGTTCCTGGGCTCGGGCAAGGCCCGGGAGCTCGCCGGCATCGTCGCGGAGACGGGAGCCGACACTGTGATCGTCGACGGTGAGCTCGCCCCCTCCCAGCGTCGTGGCCTGGAGGACGTCGTCAAGGTCAAGGTGGTGGACCGCACCGCGCTGATCCTCGACATCTTCGCCCAGCACGCGAAGTCCCGTGAGGGCAAGGCCCAGGTCGAACTGGCCCAATTGGAGTACCTGCTCCCACGGCTGCGCGGCTGGGGTGAGTCCATGTCACGCCAGGCCGGCGGTCGGGTCGCCGGTGGTGAGGGCATCGGCTCCCGTGGCCCCGGCGAGACGAAGATCGAGCTCGACCGGCGCCGCATCCGCACCCGCATGGCCCGCCTGCGCACGCAGATCCGCGCCATGGAGCCCTCGCGGCGCACCCAGCGCGCCTCGCGTCGGCGCGGCGGTGTCCCCTCCGTCGCCATCGCCGGGTACACGAACGCCGGGAAGTCGACCCTGCTCAACAGGCTGACGGGGGCCGAGGTCCTCGTCGAGGACTCCCTCTTCGCCACCCTGGACCCGACCGTGCGCCGTGCGACGACCCCGGACGGGCGCGTCTACACATTGACCGACACCGTTGGTTTCGTGCGCAACCTCCCCACCCAGCTGGTCGAGGCCTTCCGCTCCACCCTGGAGGAGGTGGGGGAGTCCGATGTGATCCTCCACGTCGTCGACGCCGCCCACCCCGACCCCGTCGGCCAGGTGGAGGCCGTCCACGCGGTGTTGGACACGATCGAGGGCGCCCACGACATCCCCGAGGTCATCGCGCTGAACAAGACGGACCTGGCCAGCCCCGAGCAGCTCGCCCTGCTGCGCAGCACCTACCCCGAGGCGGTCGAGGTCTCCGCCTGGACCGGGACCGGGGTCGAGGAGCTGCGTCTGCGCCTCCAGGACGTCCTGCCGCGCCCCCGCGTGCTGGTGGACGTCGTGGTGCCCTACTCGCGCGGAGAGCTGGTCCACCAGGTCCACGAGGACGGTGAGGTCGTCTCGGAGGACTACGTGGACGCCGGCACCCACCTGGTCGCCCGTGTCGACGACGCCCTGGCCTCCCGCCTGGGTGCCGTCAATGTCGCCACGGGGGCTCTCGCAGTTCCGCAGCAGACCGCCGCACCGGAGGAGGAGGCCTCCGCCGGTGAGTGAGGACGTCCCCGGGTTGGAGGACGTCCCGCGGGCCGACGTCGCCCGGCGCGTCCTCACCCGCGTCGTGACCGCCATGGGTGGTTCGGCGCGCCCCGGCCAGGAACGCATGGTCGACGAGGTCGCCGCCGCCATCTCCGGGCACTCCCACGTGATGGTCCAGGCGGGCACCGGCACCGGGAAGTCGCTGGGCTACCTGGTGCCCGTGCTCACCGACTGCGCCGAGAACGGTCACCGAGCCCTCGTCACCACCGCCACCCTCGCCTTGCAGCGTCAGATCCTCGTCAAGGACGCCCCCGCCGTCGTCGACGCCGTCGAGGCGGAACTCGGTGTGCGTCCCGAGGTCGCCCTGCTCAAGGGGTGGAGCAACTACGTGTGCCTGCACCGCGTGGGAGGGGGAGCGGATGCGAGTGCCCCCACGCTTCTGGACGTCGCCGAGGCGGGCCCCGTCACGGACCTGGGCCAGGAGATCCTGCGGGTGCGCGAATGGGCCTCCGACACCGACACCGGTGACCGGGACGACCTGGTGCCCGGTGTCTCGGACCGCGCGTGGCACCAGGTCTCGGTCTCCAAGCGGGAGTGCCTGGGGCGTGCCTGCCCCATGGTCGAGGAGTGCTTCCCCCAGGCCGCACGTGATCGGGCGGCAGCCGCCGACCTGGTCGTCTCCAACCACTCCCTGCTCGGCATCCACGCCACCGGTGGGCTCGACCTGTTCCCCGAGGTGGATGTCGTCGTCGTGGACGAGGCCCACGAGCTGGCCGACCGCGTGCGCGACCAGGCCAGCGTCGAGGTCTCCCAGGGGCTGGTCCAGCGGGTCGCGCGCTCCGCGAAGACCCACGCGAAGGTGCCCACCGAGTCCCTCGACCAGGCCGGTGCGGCACTGGGTGTCGTCGTCTCCTCCCTGGAGGAGGGGCTGCTGCTCCAACGTCCCGAGAGACTCTCGATGGCCATGTCCGCCCTGGACACCGCCGTGCGCGCGGCCCTGAGCAGTGTGGGGGACTCCGCGGCCGACCAGGCGCC
>JBQEKJ010000048.1:0-12044 GCA_052103835.1 Pauljensenia sp. | reverse complement strand
GCCGAACCAGGTGGGCGCTGGCGGGGACACTCGTGAGCCTGGTCGGCCTCACCGCCGCCGTGGCCGTGTCCGCGGGCGCTCCCGTGGACCGCCACCTCGAGGACCGTCGCCTCTCCAGCCGTGACATCGTCCTGTGCCTGGACGCCTCCGGATCGATGATCCCCTACGACGGGCAGATCGCTGCCTCCTTCCGCCAGATCGTCGACCACTTCTCCGGGGAGCGCATCTCCCTGCACCTGTGGTCCGCGCGCACCATGGTGCTCTTCCCCCTCACCGACGACTACGACATGGCCACCCAGGCCCTGGACGATGTCGGCACCCTGCTGAACAACGGTTTCCAGGGGCAGAGCTCCGACGGGGTGTACGTGACCTCGGAGCTCCTGGACTTCCTGGAGGGCACCCAGGACCCCAACGGGGAGCTGTCCTCCCTGTCGGGGGACGGCCTGGCCGGGTGCGTCCTCGGTTTCGACCACACGGACCAGGAGCGCTCGCGGATGGTCATCCTCGCCACCGACAACGAGGTGCTGGGCTCCCAGATCTACACGCTTCCCCAGGCCATGGAGTTCGCCCGTCAGCAGGGCGTGATCGTCACCGCTCTCTACCCGGGGGACACGACCTACCTGACCAACGAGGGCACCGAGCTGCGTGACCAGGTGCGCACCACCGGTGGCGACTTCCACGATGCCGCCCAACCCTCCTCGGTGGACGGCATCATCGCCGAGATCGAGGCACAGCAGCGCGTCGACCTGGAGGGCAGCGCCACCACCGTGGAGACGGACCGACCGGGTGCGGCACTGGCCTGGGTGGCCGTCGCCCTCGTCGCGCTGCTGGCCCTGGGCGGATGGGCACGGCTGTGAGCGGGCGGACTGAAGCCATGGGGGCTGGGCGCCGACGAGCCCCCAGTGTGCGATCCCTCGGCGCCCATGCCCGGGGTGTCCGTGCCCGGGGTGCGCGCGCCCAGGGGGACCGCAGCGGTGGCGCGCGAGGCATGACCGCACACATGACCGCACACATGACCGCACACAGGACCACGAGCGTTCGCGGTGATGGTCCGGGAGCCCGGAGCGGAGGTGGACCACGATGATCCTCCGTCCGATCGTGGAACCGGCAGGGTTGCTGGTCGTGTTGGCCATCGCCCTGGTGGCACTGCTGGTACTGGGTGTGCGTCGACGGGGCCCGGACGGCCGGTGGGTCCTGGTGCGCCGCGGTCTCATGTCCGCCCTGGTCCTGCTCATGCTGCTCGGACCCTCCGTGCCGGGGGAGGCGAGGAGGGTCACGTCGAGCACCGAGGTGTGGTTCGTCGTCGACCGGACGGGGTCGATGGCGGCCGAGGACTGGGACGACGGGCAGCCCCGCCTCGACGGCGTCAAGCAGGATCTGCACACGGTTCTGGAATCCATGGCCGGTGCCCGTTTCTCGGTGCGCACCTGGGACTCGAACGTGCGCACCGTCGTGCCGCTGACCACGGATGAGTCCGCCATCGGTTCATTCATCGACACCTTCCAGCAGGAACTCTCGGAGTACTCCCAAGGGTCCTCGCTGGACCGCCCGACCACCGGGCTCCTCGCGGACCTCATGCGGGCCCGGGAGTCACATCCCGAGAACGTGCGCTATCTCTTCGTCCTCTCCGACGGGGAGACATCCAACGAGGTCGCCTCCCCGCAGCCTGACGCCTGGGCGGCCCTGCGGGAGTACGTGGACGGTGGCATGGTCATCGGCTACGGCACCGAGGAGGGGGGTCGGATGCGCGCCAACCGTCTCGGGGATTCCGTCGGTGCCCAGTCGGGCGCGGAGCCGGAGTGGATCCGTGACTACTCCCAACCCGGTGCCCCCCCGGCGGTTTCCCGCATCGACGTCGCCACCCTGCAGGCGGCCGCCGAGGACCTCGGTGTCGACTACGTGCACTCACCCGACACCGCGACCATCTCCAGGGAGGCCTCCCGCATGATGGACAACGCCGAGCTGGTCGTGGATGCCCGGGAGGAGCTGTCCACCTACCGTTACTTCCTGTGGCCCCTCGCCCTGGCGTTCGCGCTGGTCACGGCCTGGGAGGCCGCGGCCCTGGCGGGTCGGGTCCGGGCACTGAGGAGGGCACATGCCATCTGATCCACCCACCATCCACACCCCGGATCCGGAGGGTGCACAGCGCCCGGTGAGCAACACCGACGATGAACTACTGGTTCCCTTCGGCGCGCCCGTCGCGGATGCGTCGGGAGGGGAGGGGGACGCTCCCCCCGCTGGTCCCGCGTCGGGATCGGGGTCGTCCTCGGGTGGACGAGGGCGGCGTCGGCGTGCCCGGTCCGCACTGCGGCCACTGTGGTGGTCGATGCCCGTCGTCATCGTGTTGGCACTGGTGGCGACCTTCCTGACGGGCCTGCACGTGTGGTCTGCGGCATCTGCTCGTGCGTACCAGGACACGGGCTACGACAGGGCCCGCTCCGGATTCGAGGGGCAGCTCACCTGGACGCGCTCGGGGCCCGAGGCGTGGGTGGCTGACTACAACCTCGGTTCCACCCTGCTGGTCCAGGGCTACCTCGATGTCGGGGTGGCCCATCTGGAGCGAGCCATGGAGACCGTCCCGCGCGCCACCGAGGTGGCACCGGGCTACATCGAGTCCTACTCCTACGAGTGCCGGGTGCGCACCAACCTGGCCCTCGGTCTGGAGGGACAGGGGGATGCCCAGGCGGCGGACCTGCAGTGGGCCGGGGCGGCGGACCTCTACGAGCGCTCCTCGGACCTGCTCTCCCCCTGCCGCAGCATTGACACCTCGCAGTCCCAGTCGGGGGACCCCCAGTCGGGTGATCCCCAGTCCGGTGCGGGCGGTGGGCAGTCGGGGGAACCGCAGTCCGGACAGGAGGGCGGTGGGCAGTCGGGGGAGCCTCAGTCCGGTGCGGGCGGTTCCGGCGAGCCGAGCGCCGATCCCTCTACTGAGCCGAGCGAGGGCGAGGGCGGTTCCGGCGAGCCGAGCGCCGATCCCTCTACTGAGCCGAGCGGGGGCTCCTCGGGCGAACCGTCCTCGGATCCTTCCGGCCAGACCGGCGCCGGGGAACAGGGCGATCCGGGTGAGGAGGCGGAGAGTGCGAAGGACCGCCTCGACGGGAAGGCCCGTGACGCCCGCGACCGTGCCGAGGGCAGGTCCCCCTCGCCCCAGCCCTCCGGGGATCCGTCCTCCGAACCCTCCGAGGCCCCGACGGGTGAGCCCACCTCCGGATCCTCCCCTGAGCCCACACCGAGCGGGGACTCCTCAGGGGATCCGACTCCCACGCCCAGTGCCTCGCCGACGCCCGATCCCTTCGGGAACGAGACCGACCAGCAGCGCGAACGGCGCCAGGAGCTCCAACGCCAGCTCGAGCGGTCGAACAGCGACCAGGGCAACACCTACGACCAGAACCGGTCCGGGTCTCCCAACGGCGGGTGGTGAGCCACCCATCGGGGGGCTCCGTCACCGGGCCCGTCGAGTCCCTCTCGGTGTGGGGACGAGGGCGGGCTCCCCGGATCTGTGCAGGTGACGGGGGTGCCGCGAGGTGGACCCGGGGCCGCGCGCCCGCCCGCACCCTCCGTTGTGTGTTGAGATCCACAACAGCACCAGTGGAACCACCACGACCTGCACGTCGGCTGTCCCGACGGCCAGTCGCACGGGCGAGGATGATGGCCTCCGCTCCGGCTGCCCGAACAGGCATCACCACCTCGCACGCACGCACGGGAGGCGGTGGCCGTCCGGATCTGTCACGGCAGACAATGTGGTGGTCGGCGGCGGGGGTCGTCCTCGTCCGGTGGGTGTTTCCGCAGGTCGCAGCTCAGTGACGGGGGTGGCGCAAGCGCGCTCGCGCCACATTGTCTGTCGTGAACCGTCTCATTGCCAGGAGGCCGCTGCCGAACAGTGGCGAGCGCGCCCCTGATGGGCGTGTGTCCGGCGGGGTGTGAGTCACCCGCCCCGCGTCCGGACCCGTGGGCACTTCGGGGGCGCTCACCTGTCGGGCGTCCGGAGGGGAGCGCACTGCCAGCCGTTAGAGTGTCCGTGTGAAGGTCCTCCTGGTGGGCACCGGCGGGCGTGAACACGCACTGGCCCGTGCCCTGGTCCGAACCTCCGATTCCGTCGACCTGGTCGTCCAGGCCGGTAACCCCGGCATGGACGCGTTGGGCAGCGCCGTGGAGCTCACGGCGACCGACCCCGACTCAGTGGCTCGCGTCGCCCGCGCACAGGGTGCCGACCTGGTGGTCGTGGGTCCCGAGGCGCCCTTGGTGGCCGGTGTGGCGGATGCCGTGACCGCAGCGGGCATCCCCTGCTTCGGTCCCTCGCGCGCCGCTGCCGAGTTGGAGGCCTCCAAGTCCTTCGCCAAGGAGGTGATGGCCGCAGCCGGGGTCGCCACCGCGCGCTCCTTCACCTGCCACACGATGGAGCAGGTCGAGGCCGCCCTCACCGAACTCGGCGCACCCCATGTCGTCAAGGACGATGCCCTGGCGGCGGGCAAGGGCGTCGTGGTCACCGAGGACCGGCGGGCCGCCCTCGCCCATGCCGAGCACTGCCTCTCCCGTCCTGACGGTGCGGTCGTCATCGAGGACTACCTCGACGGCCCCGAGGTCTCACTGTTCTGCGTGTGCGACGGGGAGCGTGCCGTCCCCCTGGTGCCCGCCCAGGATTTCAAGCGTCTCGGTGACGGCAACGAGGGGCCCAACACCGGGGGCATGGGCGCCTACACGCCCCTTCCGTGGCTTCCCGCAGGCGTCACGCAGGAAGTGGTCGACACTGTCGCCCTGCCCACCCTGGCGGAGATGGCTCGCCGTGGTACCCCCTTCCGGGGCCTGCTCTACTGCGGTCTCGCAATGACCCACCGCGGCATCCGCGTCGTGGAGTTCAACGTGCGCTTCGGCGACCCCGAGACCCAGGTGGTCCTGGAACGTCTCGAGTCCCCCCTTGCCGACCTGCTCCTGGCCGCAGCCACCGGCACCCTCGACACGCTGCCCGAACCGACCTGGTCATCGGGCGCCGCCGTCACCGTCGTCCTGGCCGCCCCGGGCTATCCCGAGACCCCCCGCACCGGCGGCACCATCGAGGGGATCGCGGACGCAGAGGCACTCCCCGGAGTCCACGTCATCCAGGCGGGCACCCGCCTGGCCGCAACGGACCACGGCCCCGCCCTCGTCAGCGCGGGTGGACGGGTGCTGGACGTCGTGGGACGTGGCAACGACATCCCCGCCGCCCGCGCAGCCGCATACCGCGGGGTCGACACCATTCACCTCGACGGTGCCCAGCACCGCACCGACATCGCCACCTGGCCGGACGACCTCCTCGCCTGACCTGCTCCCCACCCGGAAAGGACCGCACATGACCGCCACCTCCGAGATCCCGGGTTGGGTGCACCTCTCCTCGGGCAAGGTCCGCGACATCCTCGCTCCCGAGGGACCACGTGCCGGCGTCGCGGTCGAGCACCCGGATCGGCTGCTCATGGTCACCACCGACCGGATCAGCGCCTATGACCACATCCTCCCGACACCGGTCCCCGACAAGGGCAAGGTCCTCAACCAGCTGTCCCTGTGGTGGATGGAGCGGCTGGAGGACCTGGTCCCCAACCACGTCCTCTTCCTGGACGTACCGGGACCCGTGCGTGGGCGCGCTGTCATCTGCCGGGCCCTGGACATGGTCCCCGTCGAGTGTGTCGTGCGCGGCCACCTCACCGGTTCCGGGATCATCGAGTACCGGGAGTCGGGCTCCGTGTGCGGGGTGCCGCTGCCGGGAGAACTCACCGAGGCCTCCAGGCTGCCGGAGCCGATCTTCACCCCTGCCGCCAAGGCCGAACTGGGCAGCCACGACGAGAACGTCTCCCTGGACCGCGTGGCTGACATGGTCGGGCGCGAGCTCGCGGAACGCCTGCGGGACCTCTCCATCGCCCTGTACTCCCGGGCCGCGGGGATCGCCGCGGAGCGCGGAGTGATCATCGCCGACACCAAGTTCGAGTTCGGCGTGGACCCGGCCACCGGGGAGCTGGTGCTGGGCGACGAGGTTCTCACCCCCGACTCCTCACGCTTCTGGCCCGCCGACGAGTGGGTCGAGGGACGCGTGACGCCCAGCTTCGACAAGCAGTACGTGCGTGACTGGCTGACCTCCCCGGCATCGGGCTGGGACCGCGCGGGGGACGTCGAGCCCCCCGCACTGCCCGAGGAGGTCGTGGCCGCGACCCGCGGGCGCTACATCGAAGCCTTCCGCCGCCTCACCGGCGCGGAACCAGAACTGTGACCGGCACCCGCCGGGAACCGACCAAGGAGGACGCCGTGGGGCGAATCATCGTCGAAGTGATGCCGAAGCCGGAGATCCTGGACCCCCAGGGCAAGGCCGTCGGCTCGGCGCTGCCGCGCCTGGGGATCACGGGCTTCACCTCGGTGCGCCAGGGGAAGTGCTTCCACCTGGGCGTCGAGGGCCCCGTCACCCCGGAGCTGCTGGAGGAGGCCAGGCGCGCAGCCGAGGCCGTGCTCTCCAACCCGATCATCGAGGACGTCGTGCGCGTCGAGGAGATCCCCGCAGACGAGGGCGAGGGCGTCGCCGGGGGTGCCCTGTGACGCGCATCGGGGTCGTGACCTTCCCCGGGACCCTGGACGACCGCGACGCGGCGCGCGCCGTGCGCCTGGCCGGGGGTGAGCCCGTGCACCTGTGGCACAAGGACGCCGACCTGCACGGGGTCGACGCCGTGGTGCTGCCGGGAGGCTTCTCCTACGGTGACTACCTGCGTTGTGGGGCCATCGCGGCCGTTGCCCCCGTCATGGGGTCCGTGGTCGAGGCCGCGGGCCGGGGACTGCCGGTGCTCGGGATCTGCAACGGCTTCCAGGTCCTGTGCGAGTCCCACCTCCTGGAGGGGGCGCTGATCCGCAATGACCACCAGAAGTTCGTCTGCCGTGACCAGGTGCTGCGCGTGGAGAACGCCGACACCACCTGGACCCGTGCCTACGAGCAGGGCACGGAGATCACCATCCCCCTGAAGAACGGGGAGGGCTCCTTCCAGGCCGCACCTGACACCGTGCGCCGTCTGGAGGAGGAGGGGCGTGTCGTATTCCGCTACGTCGACGTCAACCCCAACGGGTCCGCTCATGACATCGCCGGGATCACGAATGCCACCGGCACCGTGGTGGGCCTGATGCCCCATCCCGAGCATGCCGTGGAGGCGGGTTTCGGCCCCGTCACAGGTGATGACGAGGACGGCTGGTCCGCCCACGGCGGCACCGACGGACTGGGGATCTTCGCCTCCGTCCTGCATGCTCTGGTCGGCTGAAACATGCCTGCACCTGCACGAACGCCCGTCGCGCAGCTGGCGTTGCTCTCCCCGGGAAGCACTCCGGTGCCCACCGGGGACGTGGCCGTGGGCGCTGCGCGCCCACGCAGGCACGCGACCGTGGATCCGATCACCGCACTGATCGGTCCGAACGTGTCGTGCAGGTGGCGTGCACATCTGTCCACCGTGTTGTCCACAGCTGTGGAGCGGCATGCCGTCACCGTCCACACCCCTGTGGACAGCAGCTGTGGACAAGTCGTTCAGGGTGTGAACCGATGATCCCGTCCCGCCCTCGTCGATACGCCCGAACGATCACTCCTCCGATCACCCACCCCACCCCCGACCCGAACCGATGGAGCATGCCATGACCGCAGAGGTCACCCCCCTCACCCCGCGCGAGCGTCCCGACACCGTCGAGGACGCGGCCGCCACGCCGCAGCAGGGCATGCCCTGGGCGGAGCTCGGGCTCAAGGCGGACGAGTACGCGCGCATCCGCGAGATCCTGGGGCGCCGCCCCACCAACGCCGAGCTCGCCATGTACTCCGTGATGTGGTCCGAGCACTGCTCCTACAAGTCCTCCAAGAAACACCTCATCGAGCAGTTCGGCGGCAAGACCACCGACGCCATGCGTGAGCACCTTCTGGTCGGCATGGGGCAGAACGCCGGTGTGGTCGACATCGGCCAGGGCTGGGCGGTGACCTTCAAGGTCGAGTCCCACAACCACCCCAGCTTCGTGGAGCCCTACCAGGGTGCGGCCACCGGTGTGGGTGGCATCGTGCGTGACATCATCTCCATGGGCGCGCGTCCCGTGGCCGTCATGGACCAGCTGCGCTTCGGTGCCATCGACCACCCCGACACCTCGCGGGTCGTGCACGGCGTGGTGGCCGGGGTCGGTGGCTACGGGAACTGCCTGGGGCTGCCCAACATCGGTGGGGAGACCGAGTTCGACCCCTCCTACCAGGGCAACCCCCTGGTCAACGCCCTGTGCCTGGGGACGCTGCGCCACGAGGACATCCACCTGGCCAATGCCACGGGCGAGGGCAACCTGGTGGTCCTCTTCGGTGCGCGCACGGGTGGCGACGGCATCGGGGGCGCCTCGATCCTGGCGTCGGAGACCTTCGAGGACGGCATGCCGACCAAGCGCCCCAGCGTCCAGGTGGGTGACCCCTTCATGGAGAAGGTCCTCATCGAGTGCTGCCTGGAGCTCTTCAGTGCCGACGTGGTCCAGGGGATCCAGGACCTGGGGGCGGCGGGCATCTCGTGCGCGACCTCCGAGCTGGCCTCCAACGGCGACTCCGGGATGCACGTGGACCTGGAGGAGGTGCTCCTGCGCGACCCGACCCTGACGGCCGGGGAGATCCTCATGTCGGAGTCCCAGGAACGCATGATGGCCATCGTGCGCCCCGAGGACCGCGAGGAGTTCTTCGCGATCATCGACCGCTGGGACGTGGAGGCCTCCGTCATCGGCACGCTGACCGGGGACGGACGCCTGACGATCGACCACTTCGGGAGCCGGATCGTGGACGTGGACCCCAAGACGGTGGCCAATGAGGGTCCTGTCTACGACAGGCCCTACGCACGTCCATCCTGGCAGGACGCCCTGCAGGCGGACACGAGCGCGCGCCTGCCCCGACCCGTCGACGCCGCGGAACTGGAGGGAGTTCTGCGTGAGGTCCTGGGGGACGTCAACCAGGCCTCGAAGGCGTGGGTCACCGACCAGTACGACCGTTACGTCCAGGGCAACACCGCCCTGGCCCAGCCCGACGACGCGGGCGTGGTCCGCGTGGACGAGGCGAGTGGACTGGGCGTGGCCCTGGCCACCGACGCCAATGGTTGGTTCACCAAGCTCGACCCCTACGAGGGTGCCCGCCAGGCCCTGGCCGAGGCCTACCGCAATGTCGCCGTGGTGGGGGCCCGCCCCGTGGCCATCACCGACTGCCTGAACTTCGGCAACCCGGAGGATGCGGACGCCATGTGGCAGCTGGTGACCGCCATGGAGGGCCTGGCAGACGGGTGCGTGGAGCTGGGGGTGCCCGTGACGGGCGGCAACGTGTCGCTGTACAACTCCTCCGGTACGGAGAAGGGGCAGCCGGACTCCTCGATCAACCCGACCCCGGTGGTCGGCATGCTCGGCATTCTGGACGACGTCACGAGGGCGAACCCCTCGGGGTGGACGGAGGAGGGCCTGGCCGTCCTGTTGCTGGGGGAGACCCGCGACGAGATGGACGGCACCGCCTGGGCGCGCATCGCGCACGGGCATCTCGGTGGTCTGCCGCCGCGTGTGGACCTGGGGGCGGAGGTCGCCCTGGGCAACGTGGTGCAGGCGTTGACGGAGGCCGACGGCCCGGACGGCAGGCCCCTCGTGCGTGCGGCCCACGACCTCTCCAACGGGGGCCTGGTGCAGGCCCTGGTGGACGCGAGCCTGCGTTTCGGCATCGGAGGGTCCTTCGACCTCGCACAGGCCGCCGGTCGCGACGGGGTCGGGGACCTGGAGATGCTCCTGTCGGAGTCCCAGGCCAGGGCACTGGTGGCCGTTCCGGAGGGTGCGGTCCCCGCGGTGTTCGCCGCCGCCGAGGCCGAGGGGGTGCCCGTGGCGCGCATCGGGACGACTGGCGGGGAGATGCTCGCCGTGACCGGTGCCGACCTGCTCGGCGACCTGGGCAACGGCACGGGGTGGGTCGTGGACCTGGAGGAGTGGAGGGGTCTGTCCGAGGCCGCCCTGCGCGACCGCTTCTGAGACCCTCCCCGCGCCGAGGTCCGCTCTGTTCCGGGCTCGAGGTCCGCTCAGTTCGAGGCTCGAAGTCCGCTCTGCTCGGGCGCAGGAAGCGTGGGAGAGCGGACTTCGGTGCGAGAACTGAGCGGACCTCGGCACGGAGAGGGGTCGGGAGGGCGCTTCCGTGCCCGTGTTGTGCCGGGTCCCACAAGCTCTCGGGGCGCGACCCGTCGCTTCCACGCGCGATGATGGTTGTTGATACCGCAACAATCTTCATCTCCGGAAGGACATCATGACCCACACAGTCGCCGTCATCGTCGGATCCGCGTCGCAGGACTCGCTCAATCGCCGCCTCGCCCGGGCCCTCCAGCTCGCGGCCCCGGAGTCGCTGGAGTTCGTCGACGTCGAGATCGCCGACCTGCCCTTCTACCGTCCCGAGTACGACGCGGACTACCCCGAGATCGGGGTCCGACTCAAGCAGGCCATCGAGGCAGCCGACGCCGTCCTCTTCATCACCCCTGAGTACAACCGGAGCATTCCGGCCGTGCTCAAGAACTCGCTCGAATGGCTCTCCCGGCCCAAGGGGACGAGCGCGCTGTCCGGCAAGCCGGCCATGATGGCCGGCGCGACGCCGGGTGCCGTGGGGACGGCCGTCGCCCAGGCCCAGCTGCGCTCCGTGCTGACCCATCTCGACGTCCGCCTGCTCGGCCAGCCTGAGCTCTACATCCAGATCAACAAGCGGCAGTTCGATGCCGAGGGGCGCGCGACACGCGAGGGCACCCAGGACTTCCTCGCGACCGCGATGCGTGTCTTTGCCGACCACATCGAGTCCGTGCTGGCCTGACCCGGCAGGACCGCGTGCGGCCCGGCACGACAGCCGCGGCACCGGGCGGCGCGCGCCCGTCCGGGAAGGCATGGGAGGTGCGAGGCGATGACCACACCCGGGACTCCTGATGACACCCACGTGTGGCAGGTGGTCGTCATCGGCGCGGGCCAGGCCGGACTCGCCACCGCACACGACCTGGCGCGACGTGGTCTGGTCCCGGGCGAGGACTTCCTGGTCCTCGATGCGGGTCAGGGGCCCGGGGGCGCCTGGCGCGAACGGTGGGACTCCCTGACCCTGGGTCGCGCCCACACCATCGCCAGCCTGCCGGGCATGCCGATGGGCACGGTGGACCCCACGGTCCCCGCCTCGCAGGTCGTGGGTGACTACCACCGCCGCTACGAGGAACGGTTCGGGCTCGGTGTCCTCCGCCCCGCGAGAGTCCTCTCCGTGACCCCGACGGACCTCGCCGCACCCGCGCTCCTCGGGGGCAGTGTCCAGCCCGGGGGTGCCGACCGCCAGGGACACTTTGGCATCGACGAGGGCGACCCCACCGCCTCGCCCGGCACTGACGTACCCGGGGCGGCTGAGGGGCCGGGGGTGGGCGACGCCCCCGGGGAGGTCGACGCCCCCGGGCCGGAGGCAGATCTGCGGGACACGGGCGACGCGCGCACGGTTGCCGGCCCGCGGGCGACAGATGGTCCGAGCGCGACGGTGACCGCAGGCTCCGCCGACCAGGAGGAGCGGGACCCGGTGCCCCGCGACACCCTGCTCTCCCTCGACGTCGAGACCACGGGTCAGCGCCGTCGCCTCCTGACGCGGATGGTCGTCTCTGCGACTGGCACATGGACGCGTCCCTACATCCCCTGGGTCCCCGGTGCCCCGGAGTTCCGTGGGCGTCAGCTGCACACGGTGGACTACGGGCACGCGCAGGACTTCGCCGGGACGACGGTGGTGGTCGTCGGGGGAGGACTCTCGGCCGTGCAGTTCCTCCTCGAACTCGCACCGGTGGCGAACACCGTCTGGGCCACCCGACGTCCCCCGAACTTCACCGACGTCAGCTTCGACCAGGTCTGGGGTGCGGAGGTCGAGCGAGCGGTCGACCGGCTCACCGCCACGGGCCAGCCGCCGGCCTCGGTGGTGCGCACGACGGGCATCCCGCGGGAACCGGCCTACCTGCGCGGCATCGCGGACGGGGTCCTGGTCAGCCGCGGGATGTTCGACCGCATCGGTCCCCGGGGTGTGC
>JBQEKJ010000047.1:0-12103 GCA_052103835.1 Pauljensenia sp. | reverse complement strand
GTCGGCCCCCCGTCTGCCAGTCACCACAGATGACGTCGATCTGGCCGCCCGCGCCCTGCGCGGAGTCGTGCGCCGTACCGCACTGGAACGATCCGTGCGCCTCTCGGACCAACTGGGTCGGGACGTCTACCTCAAGCGCGAGGACCTCCAGAAGTGCCGGTCGTTCAAGGTGCGCGGCGCCTACGCGCGCATGTCGATGCTCACCCCTGCCGAGCGCGAGCGTGGCGTCGTGTGTGCCTCCGCCGGCAACCACGCCCAGGGAGTGGCCTATGCCTGCTCCCACCTGGAGGTGCGCGGAACGATCTACCTGCCCTCCAACACCCCCCGCCAGAAGCGCCAGCGCATCGGCACCATCGGAGGCGCGTGGGTCGAGCAGGTGATCGTGGACGGAACCTTCGACCGCGCGAACTCCCTGGCCCAGGAGGCGGCGCGCGCCTCGGGGCGCGTCTACGTCCATCCCTACGACGATCCGATGACGATCGCCGGACAGGGCACGGTCGCTGCGGAACTCGCCGAGCAGATGCCCCCGGACACGTCCTGTGTGCTGGTGCCCGTGGGCGGCGGAGGCCTGCTGGCCGGTATCCTCACCTGGCTCAAGCATTCCCGTCCCGAGGTCCACGTCATCGGGGTCGAACCCGTCGGTGCTGCCTGCATGCAGGCAGCCCTGGAGGCCGGCCACCCGGTGAGGTTGGACCACGTCGACTCCTTCGTGGACGGCACCGCCGTCGGACGTGCCGGCGATCTGGCCTTCGACGTGGTGCGCGAACTGGTGGACGGCATCGTGACCGTGCCCGAGGGCGCCGTGTGCACTGAGATGCTCGACCTCTACCAGTCCGACGGCGTCATCGCGGAGCCCGCGGGGGCACTCGCGTCCACCGCCGCACGGGAGCTCTTCGAAGGCAACGGGGACGAGGGCGTCTCCGCGGTCACTGCGGATCAGCCGAGTGACGGCCGGAAGCCCGCGGGAGCCAGACCAGGAGCTGTCGGACCAGGAGCTGTCGTCTGCCTCGTCTCCGGCGGCAACAACGACCTGACCCGCTATGCCGAGGTCATGGAACGCTCGCTGCGCCACGAGGGGCTGCGGCACTACTTCCTGGTGACCTTCCCCCAGCAGCCCGGCGCGCTGCGCCTCTTCCTGGGCGAGATCCTGGGACCCGGGGACGACATCGTCCACTTCGAGTACACGAAGAAGAACAACCGGGACACGGGGCCGGCCCTGGTGGGCATCGACCTGTCGCACCGCGAGGACATCGACGGGCTCCGCCGTCGGATGGAGTCCTCCCCCCTGCATGTCGAGGAGATCGGGACGGACTCCGAGCTCTTCCGGCTGCTGATCTGAGGCGGACCGCTCCTCGTACTCCGGACGTGCGTGGCAGTTGTGTGTTGCCGCGTGCCGGAGGAACGACGTTCAGGCAGCCAAGGCGTGGCGGCGGGTCTGCAGGACGCGCACACCGGGGGTGGAGTTGAAGCGGTAGCCCTGCCCACGCACGGTCGAGATCAGGTCAGCCACTTCCAGCTTGCGACGCAGGCGACGGATGTGGGCATCGACCGTGCGGGACTCGGTGTCGAGGCCGCGGTCCGACCAGACAGTCTCGAAGAGCTCGTCACGGGTGACGGTGCGGTCGGAGTTGCGGGCCAGGTGTGCCAGCAGTTCGAACTCCTGGCGAGTCAGATCGACCTTGCGCTGCTGGATGCGGACCGTGCGCTGGTCGACGTCGATGACGACGTTCTGGCCGAGCGTGAGGCTGTCCAGGACATTCAGGAAGTCCTCGAAGGAGGTCTCGGAAGAGGTCTGCGCGGGACGGGCGGGCGTGTACACGAGTGCCATGTGAGTATCCGATTTTTCGGTGCCGCGCTCCCACGCTCATGGTGGGTTCTGGGTGCGGCAGGTGATTGACTGCGTTGGAGGCGTCAATCACCGACACATTCGCGCACAGGTGCCACCCATGAGGGGGCTCGTCTGCTGCGGGAATGTGCTCACGAACCCAATGGTGCCCGTCAGGGCCCCGTGGATCAACGCAGTGTCCACATTCTGGGCCAATGTGAACTCAGGGTGACCGCTGGGGCCTTGCATCAGGACGGATCCGGGAGCTTCCGTCGTCACGCTCCGGCCGCGGTGGAGGAGTACAGCGGTCCCCGGGGCAGGCCGTGGCAGCTGGCTTGTGCAGTTCAGTCGGAGGGGCCCGGTCGGATCGGTCTCCTGCCAGGAGGTACGCACCGGGCCCGAGGACCGACCCGAGCCAACCCCGGGAGGTGTCTCCTGTGCCCGCCGGGAGCATCCGCCTGTCAGTGGGAGCCGACGCGTACCCGGCACTCACGACGACCCGGCTGGGGGTCGATGCCACGCAGCACGGGGCGGCATCGGGACTGCACTCCTGACTCCTGCAGTGAGGGAACACGGAGTGACCAGGGACGATGTCAACGAGCCGAATGCGCAGGCGGCGGACCTCCATGCGCACCGAGGACTCGCGGTCGCCACACTGAGCGACACGGATCCCGCTGCACGCCCGTGTCCGCCGCTCCACCTGCGTCTCTCCGGACCACCCCGAAGCCCTGCGTCGCCGGCCCCCGGTGACGCCCCAGGCGAGGAGGGACCACTCCCCTCGCATGCCGAGGGCCCGACCACCTCTTCAGGTGGTCGGGCCCCACGACGGTCAGTGCCACAGGTCCGCAACTGCGCATGCAGCGCTGCAGCCTCTGCTCACACGCGCTCAGCTCACGGGCGCAGGATCCTGCACACGCGCCCGCACCTCACCGGCAGCCTGGACCAGGTTGCGCAGCGTGGCCACGGTCTCGGGGT
Organism: Pauljensenia sp.; assembly: GCA_052103835.1. GTDB lineage: Bacteria > Actinomycetota > Actinomycetes > Actinomycetales > Actinomycetaceae > Pauljensenia. The sequence goes on along the minus strand of JBQEKJ010000047.1, from coordinate 9,303 downwards.
AGTCGCGCGTCTTGAGACCACAGTCCGGGTTCACCCACAGGTGAGCGGGATCGATGGAGCGCGTCGCCTCGGTGATCAGCTCCTCCAACTCCTCCACTGAGGGCACGCGCGGGGAGTGGATGTCCCAGACACCCGGTCCGACCCCGCGCCCGAACCCGTGCGCCTTGAGCTCGGGCAGGACCTCCATGCGGGAACGCGCCGCCTCGATGGACGTGACGTCAGCGTCGAGTGCGTCGATCGCGTCGATGATCTGACCGAACTCCGAGTAGCACAGATGGGTGTGGATCTGGGTGGACGGCAGGACGCCGGAGGTGGCAGCCCGGAAGGCTCCCACCGACCACGAGAGGTACTCCTCGTGCCGGGAGGCATCCAGGGGCAGCAGCTCGCGCAGGGCGGGCTCATCGACCTGGATGACCGCCGTGCCCGCAGCCTCCAGGTCGGCGACCTCGTCACGCAGTGCCAGAGCGATCTGGTCGGCCACCTGCCCCAGCGGCACGTCATTGCGGACGAAGGACCATGCGATGATCGTGACCGGCCCCGTCAGCATCCCCTTGACGGGCCGCGGGGTGAGCGACTGCGCATAGGTGGTCCAGGGGACGGTGAGTTCCCGAGCCCGTGTGACGTCGCCCCAGAGGATCGAGGGTCGCGTGCAGCGCGATCCGTAGGACTGGACCCATCCGTTGCGCGTCACCGCGAAGCCGTCCAGCAGTTCCGCGAAGTACTGCACCATGTCATTGCGCTCGGGCTCGCCGTGGACCAAGACGTCCAGGCCGATCTCCTCCTGCAGGCTGATCACGCTGGCGATCTCCTGCTGCATGCGCGCCGTGTACCCGGCGTCATCCAGTTCACCACGGTTGTGGGCCGCACGGGCGCGGCGGATGTCGGGAGTCTGGGGGAAGGACCCGATCGTGGTCGTGGGCAACTCGGGCAGACCCAGGCGTGCGGCCTGCGCAGCCTCACGCACCGCGTACTCCACACGGGTGCGCTCGGTCTGCGTGAGACCCGCAACTCGACTGCGCACCTCCGCAACGGACACACCCGGGGCCACGGCGCGCGCTGCCAGGGCATCACGGGCGGCGGCGACCTGACGGTCGACACTCTGCCACCCTTCGTCGAGGCCCTTCGCCAGGGTCACCACCTCCACGACCTTCTGGTCGGCGAAGGCGAGCCACTCGTGCAGGGCCGCGTCCAGTGCGGGGTCCTCCCACGTCTCCAGCGCGGTGTCGTGGGGGACGTGCTGCAGGGAGGTCGAGGACGCCACGGCGAGTCCCGCCGGGTCCAACTCGCGCAGCGAGTCGAGGACACCCACGACCGCTCCCAGGTCCGCGCGCCAGATGTTGCGTCCCTCAACGGCACCGGCGACCAGCACGGTCTCCGAGAGGTCCACGTCCCCCGGCTCGGGAGCCCCGCCACGGACCAGGTCCAGGTGCACGGCCTCCACACCTGAGTCAGCCAGCGCTCCCAGCGCCGCACGGCCGTCCCCGAAGGGAGTGGTGACGAACAGGGCGGGCCGTTCCTCCAGCGCGGCCAGGGCGGAGTGGGCACGCGAGGCCGCCTCGATCAGGGTCGCACGGGCCTCCGGCAGGTTGTCACTGACCAGGGCAGGCTCATCCAGCTGTACCCAGGGAGCTCCCGCCGCAGCCAGCTCGGCGAGGACCTGGGCGTAGACGGCCACGACCTCGTCGAGGTGTGAGAGGGGGGACCATCCCTCGGGGGCGTCCTCGGACGCCTTGGCCAGGGCGAGCCAGGTGACGGGGCCGACGAGCACGGGTCGCACGGTCACGCCCCAGCCGCGGGCCTCGGTGAAGTGGTCGATGACGGTGCGGTCCGCGAAGGTGAGGGGGGTGTCGGGTCCGAGCTCGGGGACGAGGTAGTGGTAGTTCGTGTCGAACCACTTCGTCATCTCAAGTGGCGGCACCTCCGCGTCACCCCTGGCGAGCGCGAAGTAGAGGTCCAGTCCCTCACGCCCGGCGAAACGCTGGGGCACGGCTCCGAGCAGGGTGGTCGCGTCGAGGACCTGGTCGTAGAGGGAGGCGGCCTCGGGGATGGAGGCGTCCTCACGTCCCAGGCCGAGCTCGGCGAGGCGCTCGTGCGTGGAGCGGCGCAGGTCCCGCTCGGTGGCGGACAGTGCAGCGGCGTCGGTGCGTCCGGCCCAGAAGGACTCGACGGCCTTCTTGAGCTCGCGGTTCCGGCCGATTCGCGGGTATCCGAGGATCGTGGCGGTGGGGAAGCTGGCGGCAGTCATGATGGGGTCCTCCGTGGATGGGGTTCAGTGCGAAAGTGCGGGTGGGTGCCGTGATGTGGCACGGGAACAGGGACGAGGGCGGCGCCTCCCCCTCAGGTCACGGGATCGAGAAGACCGGCCTCCTGGAGCATGTCGAGGGCGGGAGCGGAGCGGTTGAACGTGTAGAGGTGCACACCGGGTGCGCCCGCGGCGAGGACCTCACGCGCGATGCGGGCGCCCTCGTGGATCCCGAGGCGATGGCGCATCGCCGGATCCTCCTGGGCGGAGAGTCCGTCGAGGATGCCCCGGGGGGCCTCGATCCCGGTCAGGTCCGTGACGCGTCGGAGTCGAGCCGGGTCCGTGGGCGGCAGGAGACCGGCGAGTACTGGCATGGTGACGCCGCAGGCGCGGGCGCGCTCGACGAAGGAGACGTAGGTTTCCGGGTCCCAGAAGAGCTGGGTGATCGCGAAGTCAGCACCTGCGGCCTGCTTGACGAGAAGTCGTTCGACCTCCTGCTCCGGGGTGGTTCCTGCGGCTGGGTTGCCGCCTGGGAAGGCAGCGACAGCGATCGTCAACGGCTTGAACGCCGCACGCAGGGCCGCACCCGGGTGCGCCTCGCACCGACTGGCCTCCAGGGCCCGGATGAGCGTGACCAGCTGTGTGGCGGAGGAGACGCCACCGGGAGCGGGCGCCCAGCCGGGGTCGTCCACCGGCGGGTCCCCCCGCAGAGCCAGAAAGGTCCTCACCCCGGTGTCCAGGTAGTCGGTGACCACCTGGGAGACCTCGGAGACCGAGGTGCCCACACAGGTCAGGTGGGCGATGGGCTGGACGGGGGTGTCACGCACCAGCCGGTCCACGACGCTGCGTGCACTGCTGCGGTCCTGCCCGGCGGCGCCGTAGGTGACGGAGAGGAAGTCAGGACGGGCAGCGATCAGAGCGTCCACGGTGCCCCAGAATCGCGGGGCGAGGTGGGGACGCCGCGGGGGCATCACCTCAAACGACAGCGTGATGGCACCACGCCCATGAGAACAGTTGGGGTCGCTCATCGCACACCCGCCGGGGTGTGGGACGGGCGCGGGGTGGGGACCAACACGCGCGGACTGGCATACGAGGGGGTGCAAGTGGTCATGGGACATCCGATGGTGCGGGCCGCGGACACAGTCAGTGGGTCACGGCAACGACGGTCAGGTCAGGGATCGTCTCAGTTGCACATTCGCGCGCGCATGGTCCCGCCGGAGCGGGAGAGGAGCAGTGCGCGGTTCGTCATGGCGACAGGGTCTCAGCGGGAACCTGGCCCGTCGAGACCTGTCCACATTCCGGGACACCGTGACCGAAGAGGGTTACCGGTGGACGTGGATGACGCTCGGATGCAGGCATGGTACCCACCAGCATGAACACGAAGAACGCTGCGGACATGCTCAGTGGCACTGTGGTCCCGTCCCACCATGTCGACCGCGGTGTCCGCGGTGCACCTCAGCCACCTGCGGGCGCCCAATGGTTGGTGGCCAGACATGCGGGGGCGATGGTGGGTGTGGGGTCCCGTGAGTTCTCACGGCACGTCACGGGCGATATCCTTGTGCGGTGCCCGCGAGGGCACGCCGCCTCCGTAGCTCAATGGATAGAGCACCGGCCTTCTAATCCGACGGTTGCAGGTTCGAGTCCTGTCGGGGGCACCGTTCACGACCAGTCGGCGTGACCAGCTCCGCCACAGTCACCCCGAGCAACTCGGCGACCACGTCCAGATCCTCCAACGACCACGTGACCGGTTCCCCGCGGCGGGGTGGCCCGCGGTGGTGACAGCTGCCGCGCAGCGGTGGCCGGAGCGGGAGTGGTGGCGGCAGCGGCAGCCACCGGGGCAACGCCGACGCCCACGCCCACGCCAGCGGCGATGCGCCATTCGGCGCCGGTGACCCGGAGTACGGCGATAGGCTCTGCTGGGGGCCGTGCGTATCGCGGACGATGCGCACGCCGAGCACCACGATCCGGGTACCGACGCCCCGCACACCCGCACCCACCGCCCCAGACCCGAGCACCGTCAGCCCACCTCACCGGCTGCGGCTGCGGCTGATGACCACAGGAGACACCATGGCCCTCCAGGCAGCCTTCCTCTTCCTCTCCCCCACCGCTGACCCCGTCTCACACCATGCTGTGGTGGAGACCGGCGAGGTCGACCTCCATGTGGTGGGCGTGCGCGACTACGCGCAGGCCGAGAGTGTCACCCGCGACCTCGTCGATCGGGGCGTGGGCGCCATCGAGCTGTGCGGCGGATTCGGTACCGAGGGCACCTCCCGCATCCAGCGGGCTGCAGGACCCGGTGTCCCTGTCGGCGTGGTGCGCTTCGACATCCACCCCGGACTGGGCAATGTCTCCGGGGACACGATCTTCTCCTGATCGACGACACGACCCCTGGCTCCATCACCTGCGCCCACCACATGTGAAGCATCCACGCGGACGGCGCTCCCCGGGCACGGATCCAGTTCTGTCCCCGTCCCCACTCCCGTCGTCGGGGATGTCCTCCAGCGAGGACCCGGTGACCAGTCCATCGTCCGGCAGGAGCGCCGCCCTCGTCCCGTCCCCCGGCACCCGGCCCGCGAACACGGCAACCGTGAGCTGGAGGAGCGCCACGACCGCCAGGGCGCCCAGGGGCACGGTCCATCCTCCGCTGGCCTGTGCCAGATGGCCGATCAGCAGGGGGCCTCCCGCTGCCAGGAGATAGCCTCCCGACTGCGCCATGCCGGAGAGTCTCGCGGTCTCCTGGTGGGTCCGACTGCGCAGACCGATGAGTGTCATCGCCATCACCAGTGATGACCCGGCACCGACGCCCGCCACGGCAGACCAGACGGCTCCGTTCCCGGGGGCCAACAGGAGCCCCAGTACCCCGATGAGCATCGGGACACTGGAGGCCACGGCGGCGCCCACCTGACTGCGGGGGTTGCGCATCAGCAACGGCAGGGCCAGACCCGCGGGGATCCCCACCAGTTGGAAGACGAACATGTGGACACCTGCCGCCTCCGCGGTGGCTCCACCGGCGATCAGGATGGTGGGCAGCCACGTGACCATCGTGTAGAAGGCGGTGGACTGCAATCCCATGAAGGCCGTGACCATCCAGGCACTGGGACGGCGCCACACATTGACGTCACCGCCCCGCGCGACGGGCCCGGGAGCCGGGATGGGTGCCGAGCGCCTGACTCTCGGCAACCAGAGCGCGGCGGTGACCAGCGCGGGGAACGCCCAGAACCCGAGGGAACCCCGCCAGCCGAACTGGTTCGCCAGGGGGACGGCGGTCGCTGCGGCCAGGGCGGATCCCACGGTGATGCATGTCGAGTACACGCTGGTCGCCCAGGACACGTTGTCCGCGTAGTCACGTTTGACGAGGGCGGGGACGAGGACGTTTCCCACCGCGATCGCGACACCCACCACGATCGTGCCGATCCAGAGACCAGCGGTGCCCGTCCATGAGCGCACCAGGGTTCCGGCGACGAGCACCAGGAGGGCCACCAGCACCACGCGCTCGGGACCGAGTCTGCGCGAGGCCCTGTGCACCACCGGTGAGACGACGGCGAAGGCCAGCACGGGAAGAGCCCCGAGCAGGCCCTGCGCACCCTTGTCGAGGCCGGCCTCGACGCCGATCTCGGGCAGCAGTGGCCCCAGCGCCGTCACGGCGGGGCGCAGGTTGAGGGCGACCAGGAACACCAGTGCTGTCATCAACGCCGCCGGTGTGATGGCCGACCCGCTCCGTCTCCCCGCCCTCGCAGGCGTGCTCTCCTCCACGGGAGCCAGTCTGCACCAGTTGGGGCGGACAGCATGCGATGCGCTCACGGGCGGGTGCGACGCGCCGTCTGGGGCAGCCTCCGCAACCGATGGGCATCGCGACGGTACATGGCGGCGTGGGAGGACAGGTCACCGCGACCGGTCCGGGCGGCTCGCCCATCGGTGAACGTCGCGAGCTCCTCCAGTCTCCGCACGACCATCCGGGCGACCTCGGCCAGCGACCAGTCGGCGCCGTAGGCCCTGACCAGCAGTGCCACCCGTTCCTCGGGCTGCCCGTGCGCGGCCGCCTCGAAGCCGTGGGCGTCATCGGCGAAGGGGGCCAGGCGGTAGGCCAGGTACGCCACGTCCCACAGCCGCGATCCCGGCGAGGCCATGTCCACGTCGATCACACCGACCAGGCTCCCGTCCCGGACGATGAGGTTGTAGGGGGCGAAGTCGTTGTGACAGATCACCTCCCGGGGTGGGTGGTCGGGTTGACGCCACACGGTGGCGTTCCCCACGAGCCCCTCGGTGGCGTCGTGGATGCGGCGCAGGACCTGCGCGGCCGCGACGAGCAGGTCCCGGGACCACACCTGTTCCGGGGGCAGTTCGGACATGGTGTCCCCGGGGATGAAGCTGAGGACCTCGCGTCCCCGCCCGTCGGTCCCCAGGACTCGGGGCACCTCGGCGATGCCCGCTGAGGCGCAGGCATCCAGCAGGGCGTGCACGGCCGGGGTCCAGGGCCCGGTCGTGCGCCTGACGGTGTCGCCGATCCGGACGACGGGGTCCATGTTGCCCCCGGTGAGCACCTCCTCGGGTTCCCCGGTCACGAGGCCGCTTCCCCCTCCTCCTGGTCCGCTCCCTCGTGGACGCCCAGGGTCCCTCCCTCAGCCATGCACCGGTCCGAAGCCGTAGAGCTCCCCCGGGGTGTCCACCAGGACCTGGTCGAGGACGTGGTGGTCACCCACCCACTCCACGAGGATGCGTTCCAGCAGGTGGTCATCGGGCACCTGGTCGATCATGGTGTGGGGCCAGTCGACGCCCCAGACCAGGCGGTCCGGGCGGTGCTCCACGAGTCGCTCGACCAGGGGACGGACGTCCTCGTACGGCGGGCCCTGCCGCGAGGAGCGGTAGCAGCAGAGCTTCGTGTGGACCCGCCCGGAGTCCAGCAGGTCGAGCAGGGCCCGGGTGTCGTCCTCCGACCCGGGATCCGCGGGCACGATCTGGGCGAGGTGGTCGATGACGACCGGGACCGGCAGGTCGACCAGGGTGTCCGCGAGCCCACGCCAGGTCGCGGGCGCGGCCCACATCTGGATGTGCCAGCCCAGGGGGGCGACCTCGTCGGCGAGTCGGCGCAGGGCGTCAATGGACTGACCACCGTGCACCATGGTGATGAAGCGGACGCCGCGGGCACCTCGGCGGTGCAGGTCCTCCAACCTGTCCTCGGAGAGGTCGCGCGCCATGACGACCGCGCGGGCGCGTTCCACACCGAGGGCGGCCACCGCATCGAGGGTGCAGGAGTTGTCGGTGCCGTAGAAGCTGGGCTGGACGATGACGCTGCGCCGGAGTCCCAGCCCGGCGATCATCTCGCGGTAGGCATCCAGGTGGGCTTCCGTCGGCGTGTAGGACCGACCCGGCGCGAACGGGTAGCGCCCGACCGGGCCGATCACGTGGGAGTGGGCGTCGGTCGCCCCGGGAGGCAGGGTGTACCCCGCCACCGTCACCGCGCCTGTCGCCATGCCCGAACCCACGCGCATGCCACTGCCACCGCCCGGACCCGCGCCTGCACCCCCGCGGAGTCGTCCAGCCGCCACACCCGTCATGTTCTCTCCCATCCCACGTCGAGCTGCGCCGACTCTCATGCGTCGTCACGTCCCGGTTCGTCGTGTCCGGCGCCGTCCCGATCCGGTTCACGCGGTCCCGTCCGCTCCCGGTGTGCCCGCTCCCGGTGCGGGGCGGGGCTCTTCTCGCCCCCAGCATCCGCCCGCTGCGCGCGAGGGCGCCACCTCAGCGCCAACAGTCCGTCGACGAGGGCGTCCACATCCAGTCCCGACACGACGGCGACCTGCTCGCGGGGACCCTGCGGGATGCCCGCAACTCCCGTGTGGGCGCCCAGGACAGCCCCGCACATGGCCCCCATCGTGTCGGTGTCATCGCCGAGTCGCGCAGCCAGACACAGGGCACCCCACAGGTCATCCCCGAACCGGTCCGAGATCACCACGGCGGCGACCACGGACTCCTCGGAACGCACGGAGGTGCCCACCTCGTCGGCGACGAAGTCCTCGAACTGCGGATCCGGCAGGCCCGGACCACGCGCGAGCGCCCACTCCAGCCTGTCGGGCAGGGAGGGTGTCGCGGCGGGAGCACCGAGATGCTCGGCCTGTCGTGCTGCGTCGAGAGCAGCCCCGATCGACTCCGTCAGGGCGCGCCCCTCCACGCCGGAGGACACTGCGGCGGCAATGGCCGCGGCGCCGGCCAACGCGACTGGGGTGTCATGGGTGGGCAGGCTGACGGCGTGGACCGCCGCGACCAGGTCCCCGGACGGCCCGGGCGGCCAGGCGATACCCACCGGCGCGATGCGCATGGCCGCGCCGTTCGTGTTCCCGTGGCGACCCGAGGTCCGCGGGTCTGCACCGGCGAGGATCGCGTCGATGGCACGCCGGGTCGAGGGTCCCAGGAGGTCGTCGGCATTGCGAGTGCGCATGTCACGCTCCCAGGCGACGAGCGCGGCCGCGAGGCGTCCGGGTGGGACACGACCGTGCCCCTCGACGAGCAGGTCCCCCAGGAGCAGTGCCTGCTCGGTGTCATCGGTGACCGACCCGGCGGGCATGCCGTGGGAGACCGGCTGGTCCGCGGTCGCGTCCCTCAGGGAGTCGATCCGGCCGTACGTGACCCTGATCTGCTCCCTCGTGAGCGTCTGGGTCGGCATCCCCAGGGCGTCGCCCAGGGCCAGGCCCCACAGCGCGCCACGCGCCCGGTCCACCTGTCCGGTGCCCCACATGTCCTCCACGGGAACCATTGTCCGTGCAGGGCTGCCCCCCGAGCCCGAGGGCGGTACGCGTGTCCGACCCCACAGGCGGTTCCGCAGGCAGCTCGCGCCCTGCCGACGCGTGTGGGGACCTCATCCCCACACGCACTGTCCGTGGGCGAACTAGGCTGGGCGGACGAACGCGAGTCCACCGCGCGCCGATCCCAAGGCTCCGCGGCACGCGCGGGGAGGCGGACGGGGCCTGGGGTATGAGAAACCCGCCTCCAACGGCTCCGCGGCACGCGCGGGGAGGTGGAACATGTCGGCACTGCAGGCACCGACCACGACTGGGGACTCAGCT
>JBQEKJ010000046.1:1499-12123 GCA_052103835.1 Pauljensenia sp. | reverse complement strand
CACACCGTTGCCCGCCGACCCACATGAGCGAACCCATCCGGTCAGCCAGCCCCGCGCTCAGTCCAGACTGACCGGTGTGACTCCGTACGGCGCCAGCCCAACCGCGCCGGAGTCCGCGGCGGTCAGCACGCTGACCCCGTCGTCCAGCAGGGCGATGGTGTGCTCCCAGTGGGCGGCGTCGCCGCCGTCCAATGTCTTGACGGTCCAGTCGTCGTCCAGCGTCACGTTCTCGATGTCGCCGCTGACCAGCATGGGCTCCACGGCCAGGACCATACCGGGCCGCAGCCGCGGCGAGATCCCGCGGGCGCGATAGTTGAGGATCTCGGGCTCCTGGTGCATGGCGGTGCCGATGCCGTGTCCCGTGTAGTCCTCGATGATGCCCGCCTCCCAACCGTCGCGCAGGGCACGCTCCTCGACGACGCGTTCCACCGACTCCCCCACGGCGGACAGGCGCCGGGCCGAGGACAGTGCGGACAATGCCGCCCACATCGATTCCTCGGTGACGGCGTTGAGCTGGCGCCGACGCACAGTGCCCGCCTCGTCACCGCCGATGATCATGGTGAATGCCGCGTCGCCGTGCCACTGTCGACCATCGACCTCCAGGTAGGCACCGCAGTCGAAACTGACGATGTCCCCCGTCTCCAGAACCCGGTCGTCTGGGATCCCGTGCACGACGGTGTCGTTCACGGATATGCACACGGTCGCCGGGTAGCCGTAGTACCCCAGGAAGTTGGACTTCGCCCCGTGCGAAGCGATCACGTTCGCAGAGACCGCATCGAGGGAGCGTGTGGACACACCGGGAACTGCCGCCTCACGCAGCGCCCTGTGGATGTCAGCCACGACCAGGCCGGCACGACGCATGTGGAGCACCTGCTCCCTGGTCTTGAGCTGGATGCGCGACACCGTGCTCAGTGCTCCTCAGGGTTCGACTCGGCCCCACAGCACTCGCCCTCACCCTCGGGGTGGGCAGCGGCCCAGTCATCGACATGGGGTTCCTCGTACCCCTCCCCCGCGGCGACCACGGAGTCGACGATGGCGAAGACGCGCTCGGACACCTCGTCCACGGTCCCCGTCCCGTCCACGACCTCCAGCAGGTCCTGGTCGGCGTAGTAGGTGGCCATCGGTTCCGTCTGGGCGTGGTAGACCTCCAGCCGGTGACGCATGACCGGCTCGGTGTCGTCTGCGCGGTGTTGCTCATCGGCGCGCCGCAGCATGCGGGCCACGACCTCGTCCTCGTCGACCTCGATCTCCAGGACCACGTCCAAGGTGCGCCCGAGGTCAGCCAGCATGTCACGCAGCGCATGGGCCTGGTCGAGGGTGCGGGGATAGCCGTCGAGCAGGAATCCCGGAGCGGTGTCGGGGGCGGCGAGCCGGGCGCGGACCATGGGGTCGGTGACCGTGTCGGGGACGAACTCCCCGCGATCGATGAAGGACTTCGCCCTCTCGCCGAGCTCGGTGCCCTCGGAGATGTTGGCGCGGAAGATCTCGCCGGTGGAGATGGCAGGGATCCCGAAGCGCTCCGAAATGCGGGCGGCCTGGGTACCCTTGCCGGCTCCGGGAGGGCCGAGCAGGACGATGGTGGTCATCGCAGGAATCCTTCGTAGTGGTGTTGCTGGAGCTGGGTGTTGATCTCCTTGACCGTCTGCAGACCGACGCCGACGATGATCAGCAGCGTGGTGCCGCCGAAGGGCAGCTGGGTGTTGGACAGATCCAGGGGAATCATCAGCAAGGACGGCAGGAGTGCCACGATCACCAGGTAGAGCGCACCGGCGGTCGTGATCCGGTTGATGACGAAGCGCAGGAACTCGGCGGTGGGACGACCGGCCCGGTATCCGGGGATGAAGCCGCCGTAGCGCTTCATGTTGTCCGCGACCTCGTCCGGATTGAAGGTGATCGAGGTGTAGAAGAACGCGAAGAAGAGGATCAGCACCGAGTAGATCATCAGGTACGGCGCTGACTGGTGGTTGAAGTTTGCTGAGATCCACTGCACCCAGCCCTCCGTCTGGTCACCGAACTGCGCCACCATCGGCGGCAGGGCGAGCAGTGAGGACGCGAAGATCACCGGGATGACGCCTGACATGTTGATCTTCAGCGGGATGTACGTCGTGGAACCGCCGTACTGGCGTCGCCCGACCATGCGCTTGGCGTACTGGACGGGGATGCGGCGCTGGGACTGCTCGACGAAGACCACAGCGATCGCGATCGCCAGGATGATCAGGACGATGACCGCCACCTTGCCCCAGCCGCCGCCCTGGCCGATGGAGAAGAGGTGGGCGGGAAGCGTCGCTGTGATGGAGGTGAAGATCAGCAGTGACATGCCATTGCCGATGCCGCGCTCGGTGATGAGCTCGCCCAGCCACATGATCACAGCGGTGCCGGCCGTCATGACGATGAGCATGATCAGGAAGCCGGTCACCGACCGGTCCGCGATGATGTCCGCGGTGCAACCGGGGAACAGCTGGCCCGAGCGCGCCAGCGAGATCATCGTGGTGGACTGCAGGACACCCAGGAAGATCGTCAGGTACCGCGTGTACTGCGTCAGCGTCGACTGCCCGGTCTGGCCCTCCTTGTGGAGGTCGTCGAAGCGAGGGATGACCACGCGCAGCAGCTGGATGATGATCGACGCGGTGATGTAGGGCATGATGCCCAGCGCGAAGACCGACAGCTGCATGAGCGCGCCGCCGGAGAAGAGGTTGACCAAGTCCAACAGGGACGCCTGGTCCTGTTGGGCCAGGCACTGTCCGATCGCAACCGAGTCGACACCGGGCGTGGGCACGAACGAGCCCATCCGGAAGAGCCCCATGATCATGAGGGTGAACAGGAGCTTCCGACGGAGGTCGGGGGTGCGGAATGCCTGTGCGAACGCGCTGAACACGGCTTCCTCCTCTGTGTGATGGCCCCATGACGGGGGTGGTGGCGGCCCCGGACAGCCTACCCGAGAACGTCTGTGATCCATGCATACCACCCATTGACGAGGGCGGCCCCCTTCCGCGCGTGGACCTCCGCGCGGGGGACGTGGCAGGAGGGGGTGGCCCGGGAATCCCGGACCACCCCCTCCCAGTCGGGTCAGCGCACCGTGAGGGTGCCGCCGGCCTTCGTGAGCTTCTCCTCGGCAGAAGCCGACCAGGAGTCGACCTCAACCTCGAACTTCGAGGTCACGTCGCCCGATCCCAGCAGCTTGACGGGGTGTCCCGCCCGCACGGCGGAGCGTGCCACGAGATCCTCGACGGTGACCTTGCCGCCCTCGGGGAACAGCTCCTGGAGCTTCTCGAGGTTGACGACCTGGTACTCGACGCGGAACGGGTTCTTGAACCCGCGCAGCTTCGGGAGGCGCATGTGCAGCGGCATCTGACCGCCCTCGAAACGCGCCGGAACCTGGTAGCGGGCCTTGGTGCCCTTGGTGCCGCGACCGGCGGTCTTGCCCTTGGAAGCCTCACCACGACCCACGCGGGTCTTCGCCGTCTTGGCGCCGGGCGCCGGACGGAGGTGGTGGAGCTTGAGGACCTGGACCTTCTCGGTCGTGGCCTTGGCCTTCTTGGACGTGGAGTCCGCCATGGTCAGTCGACCTCCTCAACAGTGACCAGGTGGCGCACCGTGAGGACCGCGCCGCGAATGGCGTCACTGTCCTCACGCACGACGTCCTGGCCGATCTTGCGCAGCCCGAGGGTGCGCAGCGTGTCCTTCATGTTCTGCTTCGCGCCGATCGTGGACTTGACCAGCGTGATCTTCAGGTTCGACATCACTCGTTCACCCCTGAGGCGGCCTTGGTGGCCTCCGAGTCCTCCACCTTGGCGCGGGCCTCGGCCTCGCCCTCGGCGCGGGCACGCAGCATGGACGCCGGTGCGACACGCTCCAGCGGGAGCCCACGGCGGGCCGCTACGGCCTCCGGCTGCTCCAGCTGCTTCAGCGCTGCCACCGTGGCGTGCACGATGTTGATCGCGTTGCTGGAGCCCAGGGACTTGGTCAGCACGTCCTGGACACCGGCAGCCTCGAGCACGGCGCGAACCGGGCCGCCGGCGATGACGCCGGTACCGGGTGAAGCCGGCCGCAGCAGCACGACACCGGCGGCGTCATGACCCTGCACCAAGTGCGTGATGGTACGGCGGACCATGGGAACGCGGAAAAAGCTCTTCTTGGCCTCCTCGACCCCCTTGGCAATGGCCATGGGGACCTCCTTGGCCTTGCCGTAGCCGACGCCCACCGTGCCCTCGCCGTCACCCACGACCACCAGTGCCGTGAAGGAGAACCGACGTCCACCCTTGACGACCTTGGAGACGCGGTTGATCGTGACGACACGCTCGACGTACTGGTTCTTGTCCTCGTTGCGACGGTTGTCGCGGCGGTCTCCGCGTCCACCCCCGCGACGGTCACGACGCTCGCCGTCGCGCTCGCTGCGCTCGGGACCGCCCTGACCACCCGTCCTGCCTCGCTGCGGTGCAGCCATCAGATGCTCTCTCTTTCCTCAGTCGCCATCACAGCTCGAGTCCACCCTCGCGGGCGGCCTCCGCGACAGCCGCGACGCGGCCGTGGTACTTGTTGCCACCGCGGTCGAAGACCACCGCCTCGATGCCGGCAGCCTTGGCGCGCTCGGCGACCAGGGTTCCCACGCGACGGGCCTTGTCGACCTTGGTGCCCTCGGCGGCGAGGACGTCGTCCTCCATCGTCGAGGCCGAGACCAGGGTGTGACCGGCATTGTCGTCCACGACCTGTGCCACCATGTGGCGGTTGGAACGCGTGACGACCAGGCGGGGGCGTTCGGCGGAGCCGGTGACCTTCTTGCGCAGGCGCTGGTGACGACGCTTGCGCGCGACGACCTTGCCCTTGCCCTTGACGCTGTACGCCATCACTTACCAGCCTTTCCGACCTTGCGGCGGATGTTCTCGCCCACGTAGTGGATGCCCTTGCCCTTGTAGGGCTCCGGCTTCTTGAGCTTGCGGATCCTGGCGGCCGTCTCGCCGACGAGCTGCTTGTCGATGCCCGTGACCGTGAACTTGGTCTGGGAGTCGACGGTGAACTCGATGCCCTCGGGGGGCTCGACGGGGACCGTGTGGGAGAAGCCCAGGGAGAACTCCATGCCCTTGCCCTTGGGGACCACGCGGTAGCCGGTGCCGGTGATCTCGAGCTGCTTCTTGTAGCCCTCGGTGACGCCGGTGATCATGTTGGCGATCAGGGTGCGGGTCAGACCGTGGAGCGAGCGCGAGGTGCGCTCGTCATCGGGACGTGACACCTGGACCTGGCCGTCGGCCACGTCCACCGTGAGGGGGGCGGCAACCGAGTGGGTCAGGTGGCCCTTGGGGCCCTTGACCGTGACGGTCGAGCCGTCAACCGTGACCTCGACGTTCGAGGGGATGGTGATGGGATTCCTACCAATACGCGACATCGTTCAGTCTCCTCATCACCAGACGTAGGCGAGGACTTCCCCGCCCACGCCCTTGTCGGCCGCCTGGCGGTCTGTCAGCAGGCCGGAGGACGTGGACAGAATCGCCACGCCCAGGCCGCCGCGGACCTTGGGCAGGTTGGTGGACTTTGCATACACGCGCAGACCTGGCTTGGAGATGCGCTGGAGGCCCTCGATGGCACGCTCGCGGTGCGAGCCGTACTTCAGGGTCAGCGTCAGCGTCTGGCCGACGCGGGCATCCTCGACCGAGGTTGAGGCGATGTAGCCCTCCTCGACCAGCATGCCGGCGATCGCGACCTTCAGCTTCGACGACGGCATGGAAACCGTGTCGTGGTGGGCCGAATTCGCATTGCGCAGACGAGTCAGCATGTCTGCAATCGGATCAGTCATTGTCATGGGGGACTTATCCCCTTCCTCGTCGCGGTTTCCACCGGGTGAACCCGGGACCTACGACGTAGTGATTACCAGCTGCTCTTGGTGATGCCGGGGAGTTCGCCGTTGAGTGCGAGCTGACGCAGGCACACGCGGCAGAGTCCGAACTTGCGGTAGACCGAGCGCGGACGACCGCACCGGTTGCATCGTGTGTAGCCGCGCACGGCGAACTTCGGGGTGCGTGCGGCCTTGATCTTGAGGGACGTCTTGGCCATGTGGTCAGTCCTCCTTGAAGGGGAAGCCGAGGTGACGCAGCAGGGCGCGGCCCTCTGCATCCGTGGTGGCCGAGGTGACGACCGTGATGTCCATGCCGCGGACGCGGTCGATGGAATCCTGGTCGATCTCGTGGAACATGGACTGCTCGGTGAGCCCGAAGGTGTAGTTCCCGTTGCCGTCGAACTGCTTCGGCGAGAGTCCACGGAAGTCGCGGATGCGGGGCAGCGCAGTGGAGACGAGCCTGTCGAGGAACTCCCACATGCGGTCGCCGCGCAGCGTGACGTGGGCACCGATGGGCTGGCCCTCGCGCAGCTTGAACTGCGCGATGGACTTCTTGGCCTTCGTGGTCACGGGCTTCTGCCCGGTGATCAGTGTGAGGTCGTGAATGGCGCCCTCGAGTGCCTTGTGGTCGCGAGCTGCTTCGCCGACACCCATGTTGACGACGACCTTGACCAGGCCACCGACCTCCATGACGTTGCCGTGCTTGAACTCGTCGCGCAGGGCCTGGCGGACCTCGGACTGGTACTTCTCCTTGAGACGCGGGGCCATGCTCAGATCTCCTTGCCCTGCTCGATGCCGCGTGCGGCTCCGCCGCGGGTCACGCGGACCCGGACGGTGCGAGTGCGGCCGTCGCGCTCGACGGTGTCCTCACGGAAGCCGACGCGAACGCGCTGCTTGGTGTCGGGATCGACGAGGGCGATCTTCGACAGCGAGATGGGAGCCTCGACGGTCTCGATGCCGCCGGTGGAACCCTGGGTCTGACCCTGACGGACGTGGCGGGTCTTCAGGTTCACGCCCTCGACCAGGACCTTCTCCTCAGCGGGGAAGACCTTGATGACGCGACCCTGCTTGCCCTTGTCGCCGGGCTTGAGGGGCTCGAGCCCCTCCTCCTGACGGCGTGCATTGCGCACTGCCAGCAATTTGTCGTCCGATGTGCGTCCACGGACGACCTCGACCAGGTCACCCTTACGGATCTTCGCTGCCATCAGATCACCTCCGGGGCGAGAGAAACGATTCGCATGAACTTCTTGTCGCGCAGCTCGCGGCCCACAGGCCCGAAGATGCGCGTCCCACGGGGCTCGCCATCGCTCTTGAGGATGACGGCCGCATTCTCGTCGAAACGGATGTAGGAACCGTCGGGGCGACGGGTCTCCTTGCGCGTGCGCACGATGACCGCCTTGACGACCTCACCCTTCTTGACGTTGCCGCCGGGGATGGCGTCCTTCACGGTCGCGACGATCGTGTCGCCGATTCCCGCGTAGCGCCGACCCGAGCCACCGAGAACACGGATGGTCAGGATCTCCTTGGCACCTGTGTTGTCGGCGACCTTCAGTCGCGACTCCTGCTGGATCATTTTGTGTGACTCCTGTCGTCGAGCCGGTTCTCAGCGCGGTGGGTGTTCCCCCACCGGCCGAGCCTGGCCGAACGGATGATGGTCTGGTGGACGAAGGTCACTTCGCCTTTTCGAGGATCTCCACGACCCGCCAGCGCTTCGTGGCGGACAGCGGTCGGGTCTCCATGATGAGGACCAGGTCCCCGACGTGGCACTCATTGGCCTCGTCGTGCACCTTGACCTTCTTGCTCTTGCGCATGACCTTGCCGTAGAGGGCGTGCTTGACGCGGTCCTCGATCTCGACGACGACGGTCTTGTCCATCTTGTCGCTGGTGACGTACCCGCGACGGACCTTGCGGTCGTTGCGCACGTCCTGGTCGGTGCTCTCGGACACTCGACTCACTCCTCGGTGCTCGGGGCGGTGCGGAAGCCAAGCTCCCGCTCGCGCGCGATGGTGTAGATGCGGGCGATGTCACGGCGCACCGTCTTCATGCGGCCGTGGTCCTCCAGGGACCCGACGGCCTGCGAGAAGCGGAGGTTGAACAGCTCGGCCTTCGACTTCTCCAGCTCCTTGGACAACTGGGCGTCGTCCATGGCGTCGAGGTCGGCGGTGGTGAGACCCTTCTCTGCCATCAGATGTCACCACCCTCTCGGACCACGAAACGGGTCTTCATCGGAAGCTTGTGCTGGGCGCGGCGCATGGCCTCACGGGCCAGCTCCTCGGTGACGCCACCCAACTCGAACATGATGCGTCCGGGCTTGACGGGGGCGACCCACCACTCCACGGCACCCTTACCGGAACCCATGCGGGTCTCGGCGGGCTTCTTGGTCAGCGGGCGGTCGGGGAAGATGTTGATCCACACCTTGCCACCACGCTTGACGTGACGGGTCATGGCAATACGGGCCGCCTCGATCTGGCGGTTGGTGACGTAGGCGCCCTCAAGGGCCTGGATCCCGTAGTCACCGAACGCCAGTTCGGTTCCACCCGAAGCCGCACCGGTGCGGTGCGGACGGTGCTGCTTGCGGTACTTGGTCCGACGGGGAACGAGCATCGGGCTCAGGCCTCCGTTCCGGTCTCAGCAGCCGCGGGCTGGGCCTCAGGGGCCTGCTGCTGCGGCTGGGCGTTGTCCTGCTGGGGACGACCACCACGGCGCGGGCCACCACGGCGTTCGCCGCGACGTCCGCCACCGCGCGTCTGCTGCTCCGCCTGCTGGCGGGCGTACTCGCGCTCGGTGATGTCACCCTTGTAGATCCACACCTTGACGCCGATGCGCCCGAAGGTGGTGCGGGCCTCGTGGAGGCCGTAGTCGATGTTGGCGCGCAGCGTGTGCAGCGGAACACGACCCTCGCGGTAGAACTCCGAGCGGCTCATCTCAGCGCCACCCAGGCGTCCGGCCACCTGCACGCGGATGCCCTTGGCACCGGCGCGCTGGGCGGACTGGATGCCCTTGCGCATCGCGCGGCGGAAGGACACGCGTGCAGCGAGCTGCTCCGCGATGCCCTGGGCCACGAGCTGCGCATCCATGTCGGGGTTCTTGACCTCGAGGATGTTGAGCTGGACCTGCTTGCCCGTGAGCTTCTCCAGGCTCTGGCGGAGGCGGTCCGCCTCGGCCCCGCGACGCCCGATGACGATGCCCGGGCGGGCGGTGTGGAGGTCCACGCGCACGCGGTCACGAGTGCGCTCGATGTCCACCTTGGAGATCCCGGCACGCTCGAGGCTCTCTGAGAGCGTCTTGCGGATGGCCACGTCCTCGGCCACGTAGTCGGCGTAACGCTGACCCTTGGCTGTGGAGTCGGAGAACCAGTGGGACCGGTGATCGGTGGTGATTCCCAGTCGGAACCCGGTGGGGTTGACCTTGTGTCCCATTACAGGTCTCCCTTCTTCTTGTCGTCCTTCGTGCCCACCACGATGGTGATGTGGCTGGAGCGCTTGAGGATCCGGCCGGCGCGCCCCTGGGCACGCGGGCGGAACCGCTTCATCGTCGGGCCCTCGTCGACGTAGGCCTCCAGGACACGGAGGTCTGCCTCGTTGAAGGTCTCGCCAGCGAGCTCGGCCTTGACCTTGGAGTTGGCCACGGCGCTGAGCAGCACCTTGCGGACATCGGTAGCAACGGCCTGCGGGGCGAACCGCAGAATGTCGGCGGCCTCCAGAGCTGCCTTGTCGCGAACCTCGTTCACGACACGGCGAGCCTTCTGGGGCGTGACGCGCACGTAGCGCGCCTGCGCCTTGGCTTCCATGAAATCTGCCTCTTCTTCCTCAGGCCGGCTCAGCGCCGACGCCCCTTGCGGTCGTCCTTGTCATGGCTGCGGAAGGTCCGCGTGGGAGCGAACTCTCCGAGCTTGTGGCCCACCATGGCCTCCGTGACGAACACGGGGACGTGCTTGCGGCCGTCGTGGACGGCAAAGGTCAGACCCAGGAAGTCCGGGGTGATGACCGAGCGACGTGACCAGGTCTTGATGACACTCTTCGAGCCGGTGTCGTTCGCGGAGTCGACCTTCTTGAGCAGGTGGTCGTCGACGAACGGGCCCTTCTTCAAACTGCGCGGCATTGTTCCAGCTCCCTATCAGCGCTTCTTGCCGGTCCGGCGACGACGCACGATGAGCTTGTCGCTGGCCTTGTTCGGACGACGGGTACGACCCTCGGGCTGACCCCACGGGCTGACGGGGTGACGTCCACCGGACGTCTTGCCCTCGCCACCGCCGTGCGGGTGGTCCACCGGGTTCATGACGACACCACGGACGTGGGGACGCTTGCCCTTCCAACGCATCCGTCCGGCCTTGCCCCAGTTGATGTTGGAGTGGTCGGAGTTGCCGACCTCGCCAATGGTGGCGCGGCAGGTGATCTCGACGTTGCGGATCTCCCCGGAGGGCATACGCAACTGCGCGAAGCGGCCCTCCTTGGCGACCAGCTGCACCGAGGAACCGGCGGAGCGGGCGATCTTGGCCCCGCCACCGGGCTGGAGCTCGACGGCGTGGATGACGGTGCCCAGCGGGATGTTGCGCAGGGGCAGGCTGTTGCCGGGCTTGATGTCGGCAGCAGGACCGGCCTCGATGCGGTCACCCTGGTTCAGCTTGGCCGGGGCCAGGATGTAGCGCTTGTCGCCGTCTGCGTAGTGCAGCAGGGCAATGCGGGCGGTGCGGTTCGGGTCGTACTCGATGTGAGCGACCTTGGCCGGCACGCCGTCCTTGTCATGACGACGGAAGTCGATGACGCGGTAGGCACGCTTGTGCCCGCCGCCGCGGTG
>JBQEKJ010000046.1:0-1489 GCA_052103835.1 Pauljensenia sp. | reverse complement strand
GCCGCGGTGGCGCGAGGTCACGCGACCGTTGGCGTTGCGGCCACCGGTCTTGTGCAGCGGGCGCACCAACGACTTCTCGGGCTCGGAGCGCGTGATCTCGACGAAGTCGGCGACGCTGGCGCCGCGACGACCGGGCGTCGTGGGCTTGTACTTGCGGATTCCCATGATGTTCCTCTACCTCTCCCGCGGGCCTCAGGCCTGCTCGCCGAAGATGTCGATGGTGCCTTGGCGGACAGTGACGATGGCCCGCTTGACGTCCTTGCGCTTACCGACGCCGTCACGGGTGCGGTAGACCTTGCCCTTGCGGTTCTGGGTCGCGACTGCTCCGACCTTGACGCCGAAGATCTTCTCCACGGCGATCTTGATCTCGGTCTTCGTGGCCCGGGGGTCCACCTCGAAGGTGTACTTGCCCTGGTCCATCAGCGCCGACGACTTCTCGGTGACGACGGGCTTGAGGATGATGTCGCGGGGGTTCTTGCCCGCCTCGATGGTGCTCACTTGGTCTCCTCCTTGGTGCCGAGGAAGGTCGCCAGGGAGCCCTCGGTGAACACGACGTCATCGTGGTCGAGCACGTCGTAGGTGTTCAGCTGGTCGGCCCACAGGACGTGTACCTCCTGCAGGTTGCGCAGGCTCAGCACGGTGAGCTCGTCCGAGCGCTCCAGGACGACGAGGGCGCGACGGTCCTCGACGATGGAACGCAGGGTGGCCAGTGCCGCCTTCGTGGAGGGCTTCTCGCCCTCGAACAGGGAGGTCACCACGTGGACGCGGCCGTTGCGGGCGCGGTCCGAGAGGGCACCGCGAAGCGCCCCGACCTTCATCTTCTTGGGGGTCCGCTGCGAGTAGTCGCGCGGCTGGGGTCCGTGCACGATTCCGCCGCCGTTGTACTGCGGGGCGCGGATGGAGCCCTGACGGGCGTTGCCCGTGCCCTTCTGGCGGTAGGGCTTCTTGCCGCCGCCGGAGACCTGGGCGCGCGTCTTGGTCGCGTGCGTGCCCTGACGGGCAGCAGCGAGCTGGGCGACGACGACCTGGTGGATCAGCGGGATGTTCGTCGGAGCGTCGAAGACCGAGGCCGGGAGATCGGCGGTGCCGACCTTCTTGCCTGCGACGTCCAGGACGTCAACGGTACGAGCGTCGGACATGATCACGCACCCTTCACGGAGGAGCGAACCAGGACGACGCCGTTCTTGGGTCCCGGGATGGCGCCGCTGATGAGCAGCAGCCCCTTCTCGGTGTCCACGGCCTGGATCGTCAGGTTCTGGATGGTTCGACGGGCGTTGCCCATGCGGCCGGCCATGCGATGGCCCTTGAAGATGCGGCCGGGGGTGGCGCACGCGCCGATGGAGCCGGGCTTGCGGTGGTTGCGGTGGGCGCCGTGGGAGGCGCTGTCACCGTGGAACCCGTGGCGCTTCATGACGCCCGCGAAACCCTTGCCCTTGGTGTTGCCCGAGACGTCGACCTTCTGGCCGGCCTCGAAGATCGCCGCGTCCAG
>JBQEKJ010000045.1:3877-12247 GCA_052103835.1 Pauljensenia sp. | reverse complement strand
GGGTCGTCCGGGCCGGGGCCGTCCGGCCGGGGGCCCTGCGGGCATTCATCTGGGTCTTCATGTCCATTCCAACGCGTTGCACCCCGAGGCTATTCCCCCACGTCCCCACGGGCACGTGTGACTTGCGTCCCCTCGGCTCAACCCTGCGGGTCCTCCGCAGTCGGGGTGCCGTCCGCGTGTGTGGAGCGAATCAGCTTGACGCCCTCGACCACGTACACGCCACCCGACCACAGGGTCAGTGCCAAGGCTCCAGCACCCACCACCCAGGCCGCGATGCGCACGATCCCCGCGGGCCCCTCGGCCAGGAAGGACTCCCACGGCACCAGCATCAACACGATGAAGAGCATCTGCAGGACGGTCTTCAACTTGCCACCACTGTTGGCGGCCACCACGATCCCCCGGCGCAGCAGCACGGCGCGCAGGAGGGTGATCCCGAGCTCGCGCACGGCGACGAGCACGGTGAACCACCACGGCACCAGGCCGTCGACGCTGAGCATGACGAAGGCGCCCAGCGTGAGGGCCTTGTCCGCGATCGGGTCGACGATGCGACCGAAGTCAGTGACCAGGTTCCAGGAGCGGGCGAGGTGCCCGTCCAGCTGGTCGGTCGCCGCGGCGACCATGAACACCACCAGGGCCCACCACCGCGCGGTGTCACCCTCGAGGACCATCAGCCACACGAAGACCGGCACCATGAGAAGGCGCAGCACGGTCAGCGCATTGGGCAGGTTCACGAGGGGGACGGAGGGTCCCTCGTCCAGCCGGTGGACATTGTCTTCGTTCATCGAATCGTTCCTGTTCCGACTGCTCTCAGCGCCCGGTGAGCTGCCAGGCGTCCTCGTCCTGATCGGGTTCCTCATCGACCCAGTCGACGCTACCCCCGAAATCGTGCCCGGCATAGGGATCGCCGCCACCGTGCGTGTCGCCGGGCACACCGGCCCCGCCCTCGTCCGCCGTCTCCCCCGCGTGCGTGGCCCCGCCCTCGTCGGCGCGGCTGTCCTCCCCCACAGCTGCCACCGTGTGGTCCCTCGCCGTGCCTGTCGCGGGTCCCGCCACCTCCGCACCGGAGGAGGGAGGCTGCGCGTCCTCGCCGATGTGGTCCGTCTCCCCACGCAGCATCGCCAGCACCTCGGGCAGTGCCTCGGGCTCGACGAGCACCTCGCGGGCCTTGGAACCCTCGGAGGGACCGACGATCTCGCGGGACTCCAGGAGGTCCATGAGGCGGCCGGCGCGGGCGAAGCCGACCCGCAGCTTGCGCTGCAGCATCGACGTCGACCCCAGCTGTGTGGAGACCACGAGCTCGGCGGCCTGGAGCAGGTCGTCCAGGTCGTCACCGATGTCCTCCGCGACCTTCGCGGCCTTGGCGGGGGCGACCACGTCAGCCCGGTAGTGGGCCTGCATCTGGGACTTCACGTGGGAGACCACGGCGTGGATCTCCGACTCCGTCACCCACGCACCCTGGACACGCATGGGCTTGGCGGCACCCGCGGGGAGGTAGAGCGCGTCGCCCTGCCCGATGAGCTTCTCGGCGCCGGGCTGGTCGAGGATCACGCGTGAGTCCGCCAGGGAGGAGGTGGCGAAGGCCAGGCGCGAGGGCACATTGGCCTTGATGAGCCCGGTGACCACGTCCACGGACGGGCGCTGGGTGGCCAGGACCAGGTGGATGCCGGCCGCGCGTGCCAGCTGCGTGATGCGCTGGACGGAAGCCTCCACGTCGCGGGGTGCCACCATCATCATGTCGGCGAGCTCGTCCACGACAACCAGCAGGTAGGGGTAGGGATGCAGCGTGCGGTTCAGGCCCGGCAGGGCCTTCACCTGGCCGGAGGAGACCGCCTTGTTGAAGTCGTCGACGTGCTTGAACCCGTAGGTGGCGAGGTCGTCGTAGCGGGCCTCCATCTCCTTGACCACCCATTCCAGCGCCTCCGCAGCCTTCTTGGGGTCGGTGATGATCGGGGAGATCAGGTGCGGGATGCCCTCGTAGACGGTGAGTTCCACGCGCTTGGGGTCCACGAGGATCATGCGCACCTGCTGGGGGGTGGCGCGCATCATGATCGAGGTGATCATGGAGTTGATGAAGCTGGACTTGCCCGATCCGGTCTGGCCGGCGACCAGGAGGTGGGGGGTCTTGGCGAGGTTGGTGACGACGTAGCCACCCTCGACGTCCTTGCCGACGCCGACGACCAGGGGGTGGTGGTTGCGCTTGGCGGCGCCCGAGCGCAGCACGTCCCCCAGGGCGACCGTTTCGCGGTCGGAGTTGGGGATCTCGATGCCGATCGCGGACTTGCCGGGGATCGGCGAGAGGATGCGCACGTCGGCACTGGCCACCGCGTAGGCGATGTTCTTCGACAGCGCCGTGATGCGCTCGACCTTGACGCCGGGTCCCAGGGTGACCTCGTAGCGGGTGACCGTGGGCCCACGGGAGAAGCCGGTGACGTGGGCGTCGACGTTGAACTCGGAGAGGACCTGCTGGAGGGCCTCCACCACGTGGTCGTTGACGGCGGAGCGGGTCTTGTGGGGGGCACCGCGGATCAGCAGCGATTCCTCGGGCAGGGTGTAGGAGATGGCCTCGTCGAGCTCGGGCTGGAAGGTGTCCTCGGGCAACTGCGACGTCGGGGGGGCGTCGAGGTGCTTCCCGTCGGGGTCGGGCACCGCTGCCAGGGTCTCGGTGGCGGCCTCGGGATCCGTCGGGGTGGAGAAAGCGGTACCGGTGGCGCCCGGTGTGTGGGTGGCGGGTGTGTGGGCCGCGCCCGCCAGGACAGTCGTCTCCTGGGCTGACGAGGGCGACTCCTCCGTCGGATCCACGGAAGGCGCCTGGTCGGGGTCCTCCCACTCCGCAGTCGTGTCATGGGCGCGCCGGAACGCCTCGTCCGCATCGTAGGAATCCAGGAACGGGTCGTCGCCCGCGGCGAGCTGGCGGCGGGCCTCCTCGCGGGCCTCCCGACGCGCGTCACGGGAAGTAGGAGCAGCGCCGTCCTGACCCTCGGACCCACGCCGGGTCAGAGTCCGCCAGAGATTGGCGAGACGTCCGGGGACCTCGGCGACACGCGTGCGGGTGGCCAGGAGCACGGAGTAGGCCAGCAGCAGCACCAGCAGGGCACCAGCGCCCCAGGAGGAGAGCAGGTTGGTGAGGGGGCGGGCGATGAACCAGCCTGCCAGGCCCCCCGCGCTGAGGAGATCCTCGAAGGGGTGCAGCGGAGGATTCCCGGCACTGACGTGCACCAGGCCGGTCAGTGCCAGGACGATGCCGACGCCGCCCGCGATGTGGTGGGGCAGGGCATGGGTGCCGGATCGGGCCCGGATGAGCTCGATGGCCAGACCGATCAGTGCCAGGGGCACGACCACGGAGAAGATGCCGACCAGGCCGGCGGAGGCCATGTGGATGAAGATCCCGGCCTGCCCGGAGATGCGGAACCACTCGCGCAGCGCCACGATGACCGCCACGGCCAGGCACAGGAAGGCCAGGGCATCGCGCTTGACCTGGGGGTCCGTCTCCCGCCACTGTGCGGCCAGGGAACGGGCACCGCGGCCGAGGGCCGAGAATGCCCGGGCAAGAGCTCCCGGACGTGCGGGGGTGTCCGCGGGTGCGGGGCGGGAACGTCCGTTCGCCTGCGCCTGACGGGACTTCTTGGCAGGTGTCTTCTGGGCCATGGTGCTCCGACGCTACCCGTGCATCCCCACCGGGGCGAAACGACCACGCCGCCCGTGATGCGACTGTGGCCGTGAGCATGGGCATCGCCGCGCCCAACCGGTACTCCGAGCGGTCAGTACGAGTACACGACCCGGCCGACCTCCAGGACCTCGTCGATCTGCTCGGGGGTGGGCGCCGGAAGTGCGGACTCGTGCGAGATCGTCACCGCGGATGCCGCGTTGGCCCGACGGCAGGCCTCGACCAGGTCGAAGCCCTGCAGCATCGCCGAACACATGGTCGCCACGTGGGTGTCGCCCACACCGGTGGTGTCGACCACCTCGGAGGTGAAGGCGGGGATCTGCACGCGGGGTTCCGACTGGGTGACCTGGACCTCGCACCCCATCACACCCAGGCGACGCACCATGGCCGCCTCGGGTCGCAGCACATCGCGGATGCCAGTGCCGTGGCCGGCATCGGTCAATGCACGTCCCAGCAGCGAGGCCTCACGTATGTTCATGGTCAGGACGTCTGCGCGCCGCAGCAGGCTGCCCCAGGCCCACACCGGGACCTCGTTGACAGCCGGTGACACGGCGAGCACCAGGGTCACGGAATCGGGCAGGTCCGCACCCCAGCTGGCCAGGACCTCCGCACCGACGGTGCTCGTCAGGTCCGCGCCCGCGATGTGGATGACATCGCCGGGCACCAGCGGGATCGCGTCGAGCGCCTGACGGGAGGGCTCCGACTCGACACCGGAGGTGACGATGGAGGTGGTCGACCCATCGGCCTCGACCAGGAGCACCCCGACACCGATGTCCCCGACCAGTTCCTCGGTGAGGATCTCCACTCCTGCGTCCATGAGTTGCTGGCGCACCGCGAAGGAATTCGGACCCGTCCCCAGTGGGGAGGCGAGTGCCGCATGCACCCCCTGCGCGGATGCTGCGGACAGCGTCGTGAACCCCCCACCCGGGGTGGAGGTGGCCGTGTCGGCGCGCACCGAGGCACCCCTCTCGGGGAGCCGGTCGATGTGCAGCGGCAGGGAGAGGAGCACGGAGTGCGTCGAGATGAATCGGCCGGTCATGTCCTCACCGTACCCCCGGGTTCCCTGACAGCGGCCGCACGAACGGGAACGCCAGGACCTGGCGGATCGTGGTGCCGGTGAGCAGCATGACCATGCGGTCCATCCCGATGCCCAGACCGCCGGTCGGCGTCAACCCCAGTTCCAGGTCGTCGAGGAAGGCATTGTCGATGCTCATGGCCTCCGGGTCACCGGCGGCAGCCGCCAGGGACTGGTCGGTGAAGCGCTGGCGCTGGTCGATGGGATCCGTGAGCTCGGTGTAGGCGGTGCCCAGCTCGGTGCCGAAAGCCACCAGGTCCCACCGCTCCGCCAGGCGCGGGTCACGTCGGTGCGCCCTCGTCAGTGGGGAGGAGGACTTCGGGAAGTCCGTGTAGAAGGTGGGGCGTACCGTGCGCGCCTCGACGAGCGCGTCGTAGAGGGCTCCCACCAGGGCCCCCTCGTCGGGCAGGGCGGGGATCTCGATGTCGTGGGCATGGCAGAGGTCCATGAGCTCCTGCACCGGCGTGTCCGGGGTGAGCGTGGTGCCCACGGCGCGGGACACCGCGTCATGGACCGTGACCACGGGCCACTCCCCCGACAGGTCCACGGCCGCCAGATCCGTCCCGTCCAGGTGTGCGACGGCGGGCAGGCCGTCCGTGCCCGGCGACCCGACGGGCCTCAGGCACACACATGACCCGTTGACGGCACGAGCAGCACGCTGGATGAGTTCCTGGGTGAGGATGCGCATCGTCGTGTAGTCCCCGCCCGCACGGTAGGCCTCCAGGGACGTGAACTCCGGGTTGTGGGTGGCGTCGGCACCCTCGTTGCGGAAGGAGCGGCCCATCTCGAAGATCGCGTCCATGCCCCCCACCGCGAGGCGCTTGAGGAACAGCTCGGGCGCGATGCGCAGGAAGACGTCGGTGCCGTAGGCGTTGTAGTGCGTGAGGAAGGGGCGCGCGTTCGCCCCGCCCTTGACGGCGTGGAGCATGGGGGTCTCGACCTCGAGGAACCCCTTCTCGGAGAGGACGGCGCGCACCTCGGCCAGGGCACGGGAGCGCATGCGCAACAGCTCCAGGGAGGTGGGGTCCGTGAGGAACTGGACCACACGTTGTCGGGTCCTCGTGCGCGCGTCGAGCACGGCGCCGCGGGCCGGGAGGGGCCGCAGCGTCTTGGCTGCCATCACCCAGTCGGTGACCTCCACGGAGACCTCGCCGCGCCTGGTGCGCACGAGCTCCCCCTCCAGGGAGACGATGTCCCCGATGTCGGTGAGGCCCCACAGCTCGCGCTGGTGGGCGGGAAGGACGGAGGCATCCAGGACGGCCTGGACCTTCCTCCCCCTCCGCTCGATGTCGACGAAGACCACACCGCCGTGGTCACGTTCGGCGCGGATGCGACCGCCGGTGTGGACGTGGCGTCCCGATCGTTCCCCCGGGGCCAGGCGTGACCCGGCATCGACGAGGGCGGAGGGCTCCTCCCCCAGGCCGACTCCCGGCGGCCAGGGCTCCATACCGGCCTGCCGCAACCGCTCCGCCTTGTGGCGCCGGACCTTCTCCTGCTCGGAGAGCTTCCGTGCCGGTGCCGCGTCCTCCACGGCGTGCTCCTCGATGGCACGGACCCGGGAGAGGTGATCGGGGGTCACCTTCCAGCGCTGCGAGGTGCGCGCCCCCAGCTGGGGCAGGAAGCCCTCGAGGGCGCCGGAGGCGACGATGACGGCGGTCGCCTCGGCGTAGCTGAGGAAGCAGAAGTAGCGCGGTACCCACTCCGGCTGGTAGCGCGCATTGGACTCGTAGAGGGAGTCGAGCTGCCAGAAGCGGGAGGCGACCAGCATGACCCGGCGCATCAGCCGGTTCGTCCAGGTGGCGTCGACCGCGGTGCCCTCGTCGAAGACACGCCGGAACATCGCGAAGTTCAGCGAGATGCGCTCCACCGAGGCCTCGCGCCCCTGCTCGATGAGGGCGACCACCATGGCCTCGATGATGCCGTTGACGGAGGTGGGGCTACGGCGCATGAGGGTCAACGACAACCCCCTGCTGCCCCAGGGCACGAAGGTCAGCACGGCCTGGACGGAGCCGTCCTTCCCCCGCGCGATCACCACCGTGGTGCGCGCATCGATGGGTTCCAGGATGCGTTCCAGGGACATCGAGAAGCCGCGCTCCTCACCGTGGCGGAAGGTCTCCGCCGCCCGGGCCAGCTCCACCCTCTCGCCCTCGTCAATGTCCCCCAACTGGCGGATTGCGATCTCCACGCCCTCCCGGCGCGCCCGGCGCACGGCCTGGGCGAGTGCCTTCATCTGGGGGGCGTTGAGGTCGAAGCGGTGGGTGTGGACGACGGCCTCGTCCCCCATGGACTTCACCGTGAAGCCCTGGTTGCGGAAGGCGCGCGCCCCGGACTCGGACACGGAGATGGCGGCAGGCACCCACCCGAACCGGGCGCACTGCTCACGCCAACGCACGATCGCGTCGTCCCAGGACTGCGGGTCCCCCAGGGGATCGCCACCGACGAGGGAGACTCCGGCAGCCACCCCGTAGGACACTGCGGCACGGCGATCGGTGGAGGCGATCTCGGAGCGGTCGTCACGGGTGGCGAAGTAGCCGAGCGAGTCCTCGCCCCACCGTGCCAGGAGGCCCCGGACGAAGAGGTCGTCCTCCGGGGTGCGCCCGGGCATGCGCTGTCCGCGCAGGAAGTAGAAGAGCGCCAGGATCGTCACGACGGCGGAGATCAGGGAGAGCAGGAAGCCCAACCCACGCGGGCCGTGCACCGTGACGGGATCCGTGAAGAAGGAGACGGGCAGAGTTCCGAACACCCTGGACAGCAGCCACTGGAGCGCATGGGTCTGGTGCCTCATCGACCCGATGTGCACCGCGAGGAACCCGAAGACCAGGTTCAGTCCCAAACCCGTCACGAGGATCAGGAGGGCACCCACCACCGAGCCCTTGACGGTGCGGGCTGCGAAGGCCGGACGGGCCCACAACAGGATCGGCACCGACACCAGCGCCACGGCGATGGAGACGCACGACACCGCCAACGACAAGAAGTCGTACCCCTCCGGAGCCACCAGGGTCGTGACCGAGGAGATCCCACCCAGCACCTGCAGCACCAGCACCGCCCACAGGGCGATGCGCTTGTGGCGCGAAGCAGCCACGGCCAGGATCAGGAGGATCACGGCCTCCAGCACGCCCGGCCCGACGGGCACGTTGAAGGCGTCGAAGAGTTCGGTGACCGCCCGCACCACCGGGTGGGAGTGGTGGTGCAGCACGAGGGCGACCAGGGACCACACCGCGCCCAGGAAGGACACGTTCGTGACGACCGTGGGCACCCGCATCACCCTGGGGACGGCGGTCGCCCCCGTGGGGCCGGTGTCGCGGCGTGGGTGCCGACCGGGCCGGGGCGTGGTGGTGGCCTCCCTCGTCACTGCTCCACGACCACCGGGACGATCATGGGACGACGACGCAGTCGGCGGGCAACCCAGCGCCCCAGGACCCGGCGCATGGCCTGCTGGAGGATGTGCGGATCGACGCGTCCGGGGGCAGCCGTGTCCCGCAGGACCTTGTCGACCTCGGGGAGGATCTCGTCGAACACACCGTCGTCCTCGGCCATGCCGATCGCGCGGATCGTGGGCTTGGCCAGGACCGTGCCCGTGTCGCGCTCGACGACTGCGTACACGCTGATGAAGCCCTCGGACCCGAGGGTC
>JBQEKJ010000045.1:1721-3867 GCA_052103835.1 Pauljensenia sp. | reverse complement strand
AACGACCGTCCACGTACACGTACTCGCACGGCACCGCCCCGGCGACGCGGGCGAGGCCATCCACCAGGTCGACGACCACGCCGTCCTCGGCGAGGACGACGTTCCGCGGGTCGACGCCCGTCTTGACGGCAAGCTGACCGTTGGCGACGAGGTGGCGCACCTCGCCGTGGATGGGCATGACGTTGGCGGGCTGGACGATGTTGTAGCAGTAGATGAGTTCACCGGCCGAGGCGTGCCCGGACACATGGACCTTGGCGTTGCCGCGGTGCACGACGTGGGCGCCGAGACGGGTGAGGTCGTTGATGACCCGGTAGACGGAGTTCTCATTGCCCGGGATGAGGGACGAGGCGAAGACGACCGTGTCACCGGGCTCAATCGTCACGAAGCGGTGGGAGCCCGCCGCCATCCGGGACAGGGCTGCCATGGGCTCGCCCTGGGAACCGGTGGCCATGTAGACGCGCTTCTCGGGGGGGATGTCATTGATCTTCGAGGTCTCGATGAGCACACCCTCGGGCACCGTGAGGTACCCGCGCTCCTCCGCGATACGCATGTTGCGCTCCATGGATCGCCCCACGAGTGCCACGCGACGCCCGTTGTGGGCAGCTGCGTTGACGACCTGCTGGACGCGGTGGACGTGGGAGGAGAAGGAGGCGACGATGATCTGCCCGGTCGCGTCGGCGAAGACGTGGTCCAGGACGGGACCGATCTCACGCTCGGGGGCGATGAAGCCGGGGACCTCGGCATTGGTGGAGTCCACCATGAACAGGTCCACGCCCTCCTCGCCGAAGCTGGCGAAGGACCGCAGGTCGGTGAGGCGGTGGTCCAGGGGGAGCTGGTCCATCTTGAAGTCACCGGTGATGAGGATGTTGCCCGCGGAGGTGCGCACGAACACGGCGAGGGCGTCGGGGATGGAGTGCGTGACGGCCACGAACTCGAGGTCGAAGGGGGCCAGGGAGACACGCTCGTGCTCGGTGACCACGTGGAGCTTGGGGGTGGGGAGGCGGTGCTCGCGGATCTTCGGCTCGACGAAGGCCAGTGTCAGCTCGGACCCGTAGATCGGGATGTCGTTGCGCAGCTTGAGCAGGTAGGGGACGGCGCCGATGTGGTCCTCGTGGCCGTGGGTGAGCACGAGGCCCACCACGTCGTCCATCCGGTCCTCGATCCAGGAGAAGTCCGGGAGGATCAGGTCGACGCCGGGCTGTGTCTCCTCGGGGAAGAGGACACCGCAGTCCACGATGAGCAGCTTGCCGTTGTGCTCGAGGACGTTCATGTTGCGGCCGACCTCCCCGAGGCCGCCCAGTGGGATGACGCGCAGTGCACCCTTGGCGAGGGGTGCTGGCTCTTTCAGGTTGTCGTACAGGGGCTTCATGGTCCCAGTGTGCCACGCAGGCGAGCGCCCCCGGGCTCCACCGTGCCCGGTCCCACCCGATGTGACGGGCGCATCGGGCCGGAACTCCCTGGCGCGTGGGCGGGTGGGCGGGCGGACCCGCCCGGGCATCCGGCTCAGCGACGAGGGCGGAACCCCGGTCGCCCTCGTCGACGCCCCGGAGGGGTTCAGAGGAGGTCGAGGTCCCTCAGGGCGGCCTCCACGCGTGCGACCTCCGTCTCACTGGGAGGCACCAGCGGCAGGCGCAGGGTCGGGCTGGGCAGCAGGCCCTGCAGGTGCAGTGCCCACTTCGCCATGACGGTGCCCTGGCCTCCGCCCATGATCGCGTGGACGAGGGGGCGCAGGGAGAATGCGAGTTCGCGGGCCTCCCAGACCTGGTCGGCGTCGAGGAGGTCAACCATGCGACGCAGGTACGGAGCCGCCGCATGGGCGACCACGGAGATGATCCCGGATGCGCCACCCGTCAGCCACGCAAAGTTCAAGCCGTCGTCGCCCGAGTAGTACTCGAGTCCGGTGCGGTGCATGCGCTCCACACCCTGCTCGACCTTGCCGGTGGCGTCCTTGACGGCGAGGACCCGTGGGTGGGTGGAGAGCTCGTCGAGGGACTCGTCCCCGAAGGCGACCCCGGTGCGTCCGGGGATGTCATAGAGCATGACGGGCAGGTCCGTTCCCTCCACGACCGCACGCACGTGGGCGCGCACCCCGGCCTGGGAGGGGCGGTTGTAGTACGGGGAGACGACCAGCAGGCCGTCGGCTCCA
>JBQEKJ010000045.1:0-1711 GCA_052103835.1 Pauljensenia sp. | reverse complement strand
CACAGGCCTGCGCGCTCTGGGCGATGCGCACCGCGTGGGCGGTGTCGTTGGAGCCGGCACCGCACAGGATGAAGGCACGCTCCCCCACCGCCTCGACGACGGCCCGGGTCAGGTCGTCCTTCTCGGGCTGGTGGGTGGTGGGCGACTCGCCGGTCGTGCCCGACAGGAGGATCGTGTCGCACCCGTCATCGACGAGCTTGCGGGCGATGGTCTGGGCGGAGTCGAGGTCCAGGGTTCCGTCGGCATTGAACGGAGTGACCAGTGCAGGGGCGAGCGACCCGAAGGTGCGCGGGGGGACATGGCTCATGCCACCGAGCCTATGCGACGGGGCACGTGCCGCGGGGTCGCGTTCCGGGACGTGGCCCGATTCCACGACAGGACTGCTCCAGTTCTGCGAGGGCGGGGCGTGCCTCGGGATGCCAGAGAGGCGTGCCTCGGGGTCCCGAGGAGGCGTGCCTCGGCGGTCAGGCGTCCAGGCCGGACCACCACAGGTGCTCGACCACGCTCCCGACACCGGTGGCCAGGGTGCGGCGGATACCGGCAGGTGAGAAGCCCGCACTCTGGTAGAAGCGCACACGCACGTCGTCCCCCGCCACGATCCACACCCGCAGGGACCGGGGATGCGTGATGTCGACGATGGCCGCCAGCAGACGTGAGCCGTGCCCGGAACGCCGGAAGTCGCGATCGACCTCCAGGGCCAGGATGTCGGTGCCCGCGGGTACAACGTCCGGCCTGCCCGTCGTCGGGGGCAGGGGCTCCCCCGGAACGCAGGCGGCGAAGCCCGCCACCCCGTGCCCGTGCAGGGCGACCAGGGTGTGGTGACCCGAGGGCTGAGGGCGCCCCAGGGTCTCCTGCCACGTCGCCTCCACCTGCGCTGCGGGCACCTCGGGCACGGCGGGAGCAGCCTGGTCGGAGAGCCCTGCTGCAACTGCCTCCTGGATGCCGACCACCTGGATGCGGGCAATGGACCCCGCATCATCGACGAGGGCGGGACGCACGGACCTGTCCGGGTTCGCGGGTCGGGACCGTGTCACGCCAGGCCCATCAGGACGTCGAGTCCGACCGTGAGGCCGGGGTGTCCGGAGACATGCCGGATGCCGTACAGGACGCCCGGCATGAACGAGATCCGGTCGAAGGAGTCCGTGCGCAGCACCAGCTGCTCGCCAGGGTTCCCGAACAACACCTCCTGGTGGGCGGTGAGTCCGCGCAGCCGAACTGCGTGGACGTGGACCCCCTCGACCTCCGCACCACGCGCACCCAACGGATCGGTCGTGGTGGCATCGGGCATGGGTGCGCAGTCCTGCGCGTTCCGTGCCGCGGCGATCCCCTGCGCGGTGGCGAGTGCCGTGCCCGAGGGGGCGTCCACCTTGTCGGGGTGGTGCAGCTCGATGACCTCCGCGCTCTCGAAGTAGGGGGCGGCGAGGGCCGCGAAGCGCATGACGAGCACCGCTGACATGGCGAAGTTCGGGGCCACCAGCACGCTGGCACCCACGGCCTCGGCCTGCTCCCGCACGCGTGCGAGGGACTCCTCGGTCCACCCGGTCGTCCCGACGACCACGTCCACCCCGGCCTCCAGGCAGGCGTGGACATTGGCCTCGGTCACGGCGGGAGCGGTGAAGTCCACGGCCACATCGGCGCCCGCCAGGGTGTCGCGGGTGATCGCGTCACCGTCGTCGATGCGTGCGACGACCTCGAGGTCGTCGGCCCCCTC
>JBQEKJ010000044.1:0-12257 GCA_052103835.1 Pauljensenia sp. | reverse complement strand
CACATCGGCAACGATGTGGACCCCCGCCCCTTTGCCGAAGTCCGCTCTGTCCGGGCACTGAGGTCCGCTGCTGTGTCTGAGGACCTCGACCCCGGAAGTGAGCGCACGTCGCCACGGGGGAGGAGGGGGGCGCGCGGCCCGCCGAGCCTGCGCCGTCAGCGAAAAGGGTGCGGGTGCCATGTCCGCGCTGCGCGCGACCGGCTAGGTTGGATGTCAGCGACGGCCCGCACTCGCGGGCCACTGACGGAGGGACGACACGTGAGCGACATGCGCACGACGGCCGCGGGGCACGGGCCCGACTCCCCGATGGCACTCGGGGATGCGGTCTACCAGAGGTTGCTCAAGGAGCGGATCATCTGGCTGGGCGGGGAGGTGCGCGACGACAACGCGAACGCCATCTGCGCGCAGCTGCTGCTGCTGGCCGCGGAGGACCCCGACACTGACATCTCGCTGTACATCAACAGCCCCGGCGGCTCGGTGACCGCTGGCATGGCGATCTTCGACACCATGCAGTACATCAAGCCCGATGTCTCCACCGTGGGCATGGGTCTGGCCGCCTCCATGGGACAGTTCCTGCTCACTGCGGGTGCCATCGGCAAGCGCTACATCACCCCCCACGCGCGCGTGCTCCTGCACCAGCCCCTGGGCGGGGCGGGCGGTTCCGCCACCGACATCCGCATCAACGCCGACCTCATCCTCAAGATGAAGAAGGAGTTGGCGGAGATCACCGCCGAGCGCACCGGCAAGACGGTCGAGCAGATCGAGGCCGACGCGGACCGCGACCACTGGTTCTCAGCCGATGAGGCCCTGGAGTACGGGTTCGTCGACCGGGTCGTGAGCTCTCCCCAGGAGATCGGACGTCGCGCCACCGACGGTCAGAACGGAGCCAACTGACATGAGCACCACCCCCTACTTCGAGGCGATCGCCCGGCAGATGCCTGAGGCCCGCTACGTGCTGCCCACCTTCGAGGAGCGCACCGCCTACGGCTTCAAGCGCCAGGACCCCTACGCGAAGCTCTTCGAGGACCGCATCGTCTTCATGGGCGTGCAGGTCGACGACGCCTCGGCCGACGACGTCATGGCACAGCTGCTGGTCCTGGAGTCCCAGGACCCCGACTCGCTGATCACCATGTACATCAACAGCCCCGGCGGCTCCTTCACGGCACTGACCGCCATCTACGACACGATGCTCTACATCAAGCCGCAGATCCAGACGGTGTGCCTCGGACAGGCGGCCTCCGCGGCCGCTGTGCTGCTGGCTGCGGGCTCCCCCGGCAAGCGCTTGGCGCTGCCCAATGCGCGCGTCCTCATCCACCAGCCGGCCATGGAGGGCATTCAGGGCCAGGCCTCCGACATCCAGATCGTGGCGGACGAGATCGACCGCATGCGTCTCTGGCTGGAGGAGACCCTCGCCAAGCACTCCGGCACCCCCGTGGAGCAGGTGCGCCGCGACATCGAGCGCGACAAGATCCTCACTGCCCAGCAGGCACTCGAGTACGGACTCATCGACCAGGTCCTTGCCTCCCGCAAGGGCGAGGCCGACGCCTGAGAACTGCTCCATTGACGAGGGCGGCGCATGAGTGCCCCCGGATTGTGCCCGTCCAGCGGCCGCGGTTGCGGGACGGGAAACGGCAAGCCGGGAGCAGCCGCGCCGCCCTCGTCGATGTCCTGCTGACCGCAGCGGGGCGTGTGCGTGACGGTGACCGTCGCGACGGTGGCGCCTGATCCATGTCCCGAGGGCAGCGCGGTGAGCGGACTCCATAGCTGGAGGTGAGCGGACTCCGGCGACAGGGAGGGCGGGGGAGGCCCGTGTGTTGCCTCGCGGCGCATGATGGGCTGGAATAGGCTGAACGACGAGGGATCCGCGCAACCCCGGACTCGGCCGGTCCACCACCGGACGGGGCGGATGGGCGGACCAGGTCCTGACCGACAGGTTCTGGGCGGGACACAGGAGGGGAGGGATCGGTGTGAGCCGACTGACCGACGGTGCTGAGCTGCTCAAGTGTTCCTTCTGCGGCAAGAGCCAGAAGCAGGTCCGCAAGCTCATCGGTGGCTCCGGCGTCTACATCTGCAATGAGTGCATCGAGCTGTGCAACGAGATCCTCGACGAGGAGTTCGGTCCCCAGCCGGAGAGCAGTGACGAGCCCCTGCCCAAGCCCCGTGAGGTCTACGAGTTCCTCGACTCCTGGGTGATCGGGCAGGACCGCGCCAAGCGTTCCCTCTCTGTGGCTGTCTACAACCACTACAAGCGCGTGCGCTCGCGCGAGTCCGGCCACGACGAGGACATGGAGGGCACCAAGTCCAACATCCTCCTCCTCGGGCCCACCGGCACCGGCAAGACGCACCTCGCCCGCTCCCTGGCCCGCCTCCTGCAGGTGCCCTTCGCCATCGTCGACGCCACGGCGCTGACCGAGGCCGGGTATGTGGGTGAGGACGTGGAGAACATCCTCCTCAAGCTCATCCAGGAGGCCGACGGCGACATCAAGCGCGCCGAACGCGGGATCATCTACATCGACGAGATCGACAAGATCGGGCGCAAGGGTGAGAACGCCTCCATCACCCGTGACGTCTCCGGCGAGGGAGTCCAGCAGGCGCTGCTCAAGATCATCGAGGGGACCACCGCGTCCGTGCCGCCCCAGGGCGGGCGCAAGCATCCCCACCAGCAGTTCCTGGAGATCGACACCTCCGGAATCCTCTTCATCGCCGCCGGTGCGTTCGCCGGCATCGAGGAGATCGTCAAGTCCCGGCTGGGCCAACGCTCCACGGGGTTCGGCTCCAACCTGAAGTCCGCGGCCGAGTACGGCGACCTGTACGAGTCCGTCACGCCGGAGGACCTGCACAAGTTCGGCATGATCCCCGAGTTCATCGGGCGGCTCCCGATCCTCACCTCCACCAAGCTGCTCACCGAGCAGGACCTGGTGCGTGTGCTCACCGAGCCGAAGAACTGCCTGGTGCGCCAGTACCAGCACCTCTTCGAGCTCGACGGCATCGAGTTGGACTTCACCGAGGACGCCCTGCTGGCCGTCGCGGCCCAGGCGAACTCGCGCGGGACCGGTGCACGAGGACTTTCCTCGATCATGGAGAAGACCCTGTCGGACCTCATGTTCGAGATGCCGAGCCGCACCGACGTCGCGCGGGTCCTCATCACGGCCGACGCCGTGGCGGGCACCGGCGAGGCTGAGCTCTACGCCGAGCGCGAGGGCGACGCCCGCACCGCATAGCCGGGGCTCCCGGGCGGGGTCCGGTCGCTGGGATCCTCGCTGACGGTCGGTGAGATCGGGACCGGAGGTCCGACGGGGCGCGAACCACAGGGTCGGAAGTACCTTTGCGGCCCTCACAGAGACGCCCCATTGTCCTGACGGCTGCATCGGTGGGGCTCGTTCCCACGGCGCGCAGTGTCATCCTGCATCGAGTGACGATCTCACACCTGCTTTCCTTCCCGATCGCGTCGGCAGGGCCGCTGAGATCGTGGCTGGATGCTGATCCGCTGGGAGTTCGTCACTGACCGTCAGACAGTGATGGCTGCCCCGCAGTCCGTCTCGTCTGCCAGCAGATCCGATGGGTCGGGGTCGACGGACTTGCGGAGGCAGGTGTGCCGTAGACGCGCACCCCTCCCGTCCACGCCCTCTCGACTTTCCCCACGTGGACTCTGGAGTGGTCCACAATGGGTTCGCCGGGACGAGCGTGCCCGGACAGGGGGAGGGCACCATGTCGGAGCAGACCGGGACTCCATCGGAGCAGGACCGTCGGACACCCGCGCAGGGTGCCGGTGGGTTGAGCCAGTCTGCGGCACCCGCCCGGCCTGATCTGTCCGCCGGGGTGCCCATCCCCCCGGAGCTGGCCGATGCCCGCGCCACGATCGACAACATCGATGCCGCGCTCATCCACATCCTCGCCGAGCGTTTTCGCTGCACCCAGAAGGTCGGACACATCAAGGCCGAGTACGACCTCCCGCCCGAGGACCCGGCCCGCGAGGCCCGTCAGGTCGCGCGGATGCGCCGCTTGGCGGAGGAGTCCGGCCTGGACCCCGACTTCGCCGAGAAGTTCCTGTCCTTCATGGTGCGCGAGGTCATCCGCCACCACGAGGACATCAAGCGCGGCTACGAGCGCAGGTGACCGCGGTGGGTCCCCTCCGCCCGGCGTCCGACCGCTCGGCGACCCCGGACCTGCCGGCCGGACACATCGCCCGGAGCCCCTCCGACTCACTCCACGTCCGGGACCGGGCCTCCGTAGATGTCGTCGATGACGCTGGCGTAGCGGCGCAGCACGGCGTCGCGCCGGACCTTCAACGACGGGGTGAGCAGGCCGTTGGCCTCGGTGAAGTCGGTCGGCAGCACCTTGATCTTGCGGATGGACTCCGCCCGGGACACGTGCTGGTTGGCCCGGGCGACTGCGCGCTCCAGGGCGGCGTGGACCTCGATGTTGTCCGCTGCCTCGGCCACCGTCATGGGGGGTAGCTTGTGCTTCCTCAGCCACGTGGGCAGCATCTCGGCGTCGAGGGTGATGAGGGCAGCGATGAAGGGCCTCTTGTCGCCGACGACGACGATCTGGCTGATCAGTGGGTGGCTGGTGAGGTCGTCCTCGACCACGGCGGGGGAGACGTTCTTCCCGCCGGCGGTCACGATCAGTTCCTTGAGCCGCCCGGTGATGTGGATGTAGCCGTCCTCGTCCACGGATCCGAGGTCACCGGTGCGGAACCAGCCGTCCTCGGTGAAGGCGGCCGACGTCTCCTCCAGGTCGTTGTTGTAGCGCAGGAAGACCGAGGGTCCCTTGATCAGCAGCTCGCCCTCCTCGGAGACCGTGACGGACGCCTTGGGCAGGAGGGAGCCGACGGTGCCGATCTTGTTGAGGCTCGGGGTGCTCACGGAGATCGGCCCGACCGTCTCCGTGAGGCCATAGCCCTCCAGGACCGTGAGTCCCATTCCCGTGTAGAAGCGGGCCAGGTGTTCCGACAGTGGCGCGCCACCACAGATGAAGAAGTCGAGGTTGCCTCCCACGAGCGCCCGGATCTTCCCGTAGACCAGCCGGTCGGCCACGGCGTGGAGCAGGGCCTGCCGTGTGGAGGGACCCTCAGGGGTGTCCTGTGCGATCGACTGGTCGATGGCGACCTTGACGGCCCAGCGGAAGATCTTCTGCGCCGATCCCGTCGCCTGGGCGTCGGCCGCGTTGTAGATCTTCTCCAGGACGCGGGGGACCACGAACACGTAGGTGGGGCGGAAGGCACGCAGGTCCGTCAACAGGTTCTTCATGTCGCCGACGTGCCCGAGGACGCCCTCGCCGGAGATCTGGTAGACCTCGATGAAACGCGCGAAGACGTGCGCCAGGGGCAGGAAGAGCAGGAAGCGGGAGGTGGGGGAGGCATTGACCTCGGGCATCCAGCGCTCGGAGTTGACGATGCTGTCGGCGAAGTTCCCGTGAGTGATGACGGTGCCCTTGGGCTGCCCGGTGGTCCCCGAGGTGTAGACGACCGTTGCGATGGAGGAGGTGTCCAGCCGGTCCGTGCGCGCCGCCACATCGGCGCGCGTGACCCCGGAGCCCGCATCGGTGATGGTGTGGAGGGCTTCCTGGTCCAGGGAGAGCCCCCGCAGGTCCGCCCGGTCCGCGGAGACTGCCGCGGCCCGGACGAGTTCCGCCATCGTCACCGTCTCGGAGATGGCCAGGTGGACGTCCGAGTCGCCGAGGATGTGGCGGACCTGCTCCAGGGAGGAGGTCTCGTAGACGGGGACCGGCACGAGACCCGCGAACCAGCACGCATAGTCCAGCAGGGTCCACTCGTAACGCGTGTGCGACATGATCG
Organism: Pauljensenia sp.; assembly: GCA_052103835.1. Classification (GTDB taxonomy): domain Bacteria; phylum Actinomycetota; class Actinomycetes; order Actinomycetales; family Actinomycetaceae; genus Pauljensenia. Next base: position 6,460 of record JBQEKJ010000044.1, on the reverse strand, counting down.
CGACGGCGTCGCCGAACTGGAGGCCCATGCCGATCAGGCCTGCCGCCACGTCGAGAACCTGCTCGTGGAAGGCGCGTGCGGTGATCGGGGTCCACGTGTCGCCGATCGTCGACTTGACCTCGATGAGGGGTCGCCCGGCAGAGCGCTGGACACGACGCTGGAGCAGGTAGGGGATGGTCGTCGACGTGCGGACCTCGACCAGGTCGGGCCCTCTCCACACGGGCGAGCCGTCGCGCTCCCCGACCACTCGGTCGCGGAGGAAGGCACGGTCTGCCACGGGGACGGGTGCACCGGCCGTGGCCTCCTGCACGTCGAGGGGTGCTGGCTGCCCGTGCGCTCCGGGGCCGCTGGGCTCCTCCGGGGTTGACTCGCTGCCCTCGGTCACCTGTCCGTGGTCGTCCTCCGACGCCGCCATGGGCCGCCTCCTCCTCAGTGGATCCGCTGGAGCGCTCGGGTCGACTCCCGTCGACGCCCGGGTGCGTCCTCGTCCAGCCTAGACACGCGGCGGGCTCGGAGAGGTGGCGGGCACGCGGGCGGCCCCTCTGCGGGGTCCGACGAGGGCGGACCCACGCCCGCCACCGGCACCACCTCACACGTTCTGGACGGGGCCTCCGTAGATGTCGTCGATGACGGGGGCGAAGCGTTGGAGGACGACCCCGCGCTTGACCTTCATCGAGGGTGTGATCAGGCCGTTGGCCTCGGTGAAGTCCGTGGTGAGGATCTTGATCTTGCGGATCGACTCCGCCCGGGACACGTGCTGGTTGGCCCGCTCGATGGCGCGCTCCAGGCTGGCCTGGACCTCCAGGTCGTTGGCCGCCTCGGACACCGACATCTCGGGCAGCCCGTGGTTCTTCAACCACAGGGGCAGCATCTCGGCATCCAGGGTGATGAGCGCGGAGATGAAGGGCCTCTTGTCTCCGACGACCACGACCTGGGAGATCAGTGGGTGACCGCGCAGGTCGTCCTCCAGGGCGGCGGGGGCGACGTTCTTGCCTCCCGCGGTCACGATGATCTCCTTGGCGCGGCCCGTGATGCGCAGGTAGCCGTCGCGGTCCAGGGAACCCAGGTCACCGGTGCGGAACCAGCCGTCCTCGGTGAAGGCCTCGGCGGTGGCCTCGGGGTTGCCGCGGTACTCCTTGAAGACTGAGGCACCCTTGAGCAGCACCTCGCCCGCCTCGGAGATGCGCACCGACAGCGGGGGCAGGGGTGGGCCGACGGTCCCGATCTTGGACAGCCGCGGAGTGTTGACGGAGACCGGCCCGACTGTCTCGGTGAGGCCGTAGCCCTCCAGGACGGGGATCCCGATCCCACGGTAGAAGTGGGCCAGGCGTTCCGACAGCGGCGCACCGCCGGAGACGATGTAGTCCACGTTGCCACCCACCAGGCGCAGGATCTTCTGGTAGACGAGCCGGTCGGCCACCGCACGCTGCGCCTTCAAGCCGGCCGAGGGCCCCTCCTGCGTGTCCAGTGCCCGGGAGTAGGCGATGGCGACCTTCGCGGCCCACCGGAAGATCCGCTGCTTGCCGCCTGCTCCGGCCTGGGCGTCAGCGGAGTTGTAGATCTTCTCCAGCACGCGCGGCACCACCAGCAGGTAGCTGGGGCGGAAGGTGGACAGGTCCGGCAGGAGGTTCTTGATGTCGGAGGTGTAGCCGAGGACGCCCTCGCCGCTGAGCTGGAAGAGCTGCAGGAAACGGGCGAAGACGTGGGCCAGCGGCAGGAACAGCAGCAGGCGGGACTCCGGGTACATCGCGATCTCGGGCATCCACTGGTTGGCGTTCAACGCGAGGTCGGTGAAGTTGCCGTGCGTGAGGACGGTGCCCTTGGGTGTGCCCGTCGTGCCCGAGGTGTAGACGATCGTCGCCACGGAGTCCGTGGTCAGCTGCGCGGTGCGCGCTGCCACGTCGTTGCGGGGAACGGGGGCCCCGGCCTCGACGATGGTCTGGATGGCCTCGGAGTCCAGGGAGAGCACCTGGACGTCGTCACGCGCGGCCTTCTCGGCGGCCGCCTTGACGAGCTCCGACATGGTGATGGTCTCCGTGACCACCAGGCGGGAGCCGGTGTCGGAGAGGATGTGCTCGATCTGGTCGATGGAGGACGTCTCGTAGATCGGGACGGGCACGAGGCCAGCGAACCAGCAGGAGAAGTCCAGCAGGGTCCATTCGTAGCGGGTGTGCGACATGATCGCCACCGTGTCCCCGGCCTGCAGACCCAGGCCGATCAGCCCTGCCGCAGTGGACTGGATCTGCTCGTAGAACTGGTTGGCGGTGATGGGGGTCCACATGTCGCCCATGTGCTGCTTGCGCTCGATGATGGGCCGACGCGCCGAGCGGGCGACGCGCTGCTGGAGCAGGCGGGGGATCGTCATCGTGTCGTCGATGCGCACCAGCACCGGTGCGTGCCACTCCAGGGCGCCGTTCTCGGGCGCCTCCTCCGTCGAGGGGACGGAGGCCCCGTCGCGGGGATCGGTGGAGGGGACCTCCGACGAGGGCGGACCCGCGAACGCCCCGGCTGTGGACTCCTTCACCGGGGCGGGGACGGTCCCACCCGAGCGCTCGGCGATCTCGCGGGCCTCCGCGCTGTCCTCGACCTCGACGTCGGGGCGGACGGTGTCCTCGGGTTCGCTGGGGTGTTCCTGCCCTGCCATGGGTGCTCCTCGGGGTCGGGGTGCTGCGATGTGGGTCGGGCCGCCGGCGGGTGCCGACGGCCCGGAGGGGTCAGTCCTTCTTGCGCCGAGCGGGCGCCTCACCGAGTTCGAAGGAGGTCACCGATGTCTGGGACTCCGCGGAGACCGACTCCACGGTCGCGCCCTCGTCGGTGGCGGAGACCGAGGCAGCGAACGCGACGAGCGTGAGCTCACCGGCGATCTTGGTGGCGGCGCGCAGGTCCCCGGAGACCTCCTCCAGGATCGGCAGCGCGTCCTCGGGGGCGGCGACCGTCACGGCGAGGAACGGTGTGCGTGGGGAGACCTTGGCCTCGGACTTCACCCGGCGCAGGACCACCAGCGCCGCTGATGCGGTGCGCAGGACCTCCGCATCGCCCTCGACGCCCGCCAGTGCTGCAGCGTCCGGCCAGGGGGCACGGTGCACGGACCCGGTGCGGTACCAGGACCACACCTCCTCCGTGGCGTAGGGCAGGTAGGGGGCCAGGAGACGCACCACCGTGTCCACCACGACGGCCAGTGCGGTGCGGGCGGAGTGGGCGGCCTGCTCGCTCCAGGTGCCCTCGCGGTTGTAGGCGCGCTCCTTGACCAGTTCCAGGTAGTCGTCGCAGAAGGTCCAGAAGAAGGTCTCGGTGACCTCCAGGGCGCGGGTGTGGTCGTAGGCGGCCAGTGCCTGTCCCGCGGCGGCGACCACGTCACGCAGTTCGGCGAGCACGGAGCGGTCCAGGGCCTCGGTGACATGCGCCGGGTCCAGGTCGAGCTCCGTGTCCGCCCCACCCATGGTGAGGGCGAACTTCGAGGCGTTGAGGACCTTGATGGCCAGCCGTCGCCCGATCTTCATCTGGGACTCGTCGAAGGCGGCGTCCGTGCCCAACCTGGCCGAGGCCGCCCAGTAGCGCACCGCGTCGGAGCCGTGCTTCTCCAGCAGACCCATCGGGGTGACGACATTGCCCTTGGACTTCGACATCTTCTTGTGGTCGGGGTCCAGGATCCACCCGGAGATCGCGGCGTGCTTCCAGGGCAGGGCGTCGAACTCCAGGTGCGCGCGCACCACGGTGGAGAAGAGCCAGGTGCGGATGATGTCCTGGCCCTGGGGACGCAGGTCCATCGGGTAGACACGGGAGAACAGGTCCGGGTCCTCCAACCACTTGCCCGCGACCTGCGGGGAGAGGGAGGAGGTGGCCCAGGTGTCCATGATGTCGACCTCGGGGGCGAAACCGCCGGGCTGGTTGCGCTGGTCCTCGGTGTAGCCCTCGGGCACGTCCACCGTCGGGTCCACGGGCAGCTGGTCCACGCTCGGCGTGATCGCGGCATCGTGGTTCACGGTCCCGTCCTCGTCGATGCGGTACCACAGCGGCAGGGGCACCCCGAAGAAGCGCTGGCGTGAGACCAACCAGTCGGTGTTGAGCCCCTTCACCCAGTTGTCGTAGCGCACGCGCATGAAGTCGGGGTGGAAGTCCAGCTCGCGTCCGCGCCCCAGGAGCTCATCGCGCAGGTCCTCGGAGGCACCCGGGCGCGTGTAGGGGCGCCCACCGTTGCGGATGTACCACTGGCGTGAGGTGACGATCTCCAGGGGCTTGTCGCCCTTCTCGAAGAAGTTCGTCATGCGCTTGGTGGGGACCGGCGCCCCGGTCTCCTCACCCGATGCGGTCAGGGCCTCGTCGACGACCTTGCGGGCGGAGAACGTCGTCTTCCCCGCCATCTCGGCGTAGAGGCGGCGGCCCTCGGGGCTCGTGATCCAGTCCGGGGTGGTGGCCACGATGCGGCCGTCCTTGGCGAGGATGGAGCGCAGCGGCAGGTGGAGTTCCCGCCACCACTGGACGTCGGTGAGGTCACCGAAGGTGCAGCACATCGCGATGCCCGCACCCTTGTCCATCTCGGCGGCGGGGTGGGGGAGGACGGGGACCTCGACGCCGAAGCCCGGTGAGGTCACGGTCGTGCCGAAGAGGGGCTGGTAGCGCGGGTCGTCGGGGTGGGCGACCAGGGCGCAGCAGGCGGCGAGCAGCTCGGGGCGGGTGGTCTCGATGACCACGTCACCGGAGCCGTCGGACTTGTGGAAGGCCAGGGAATGGTAGAAGCCGGGGTACTCGCGCGCCTCGAGCTCCGCCTGGGCGACGGCCGTCTGGAAGGTCACGTCCCACAGGCCCGGTGCCTCGGCCTGGTAGACCTCACCGCGCTCCATGTTGCGCAGGAATGCCGCCTGGGCGACCTTCTGGGCGTCGGCGCCGATGGTCTGGTAGTGGTGCTCCCAGGCCACGGAGAGGCCGAGCCTGCGCCACAGGGCCTCGAACTGGACCTCGTCCTCCTTCGTGAGGCGCTGGCACAGCTCGATGAAGTTCGGGCGTGAGATGGGCAGCTGGTCGGCGGCCTTGATCGACTTGCCGTCACCGCCGTCGTGCGGGGGGACGAAGTCCGGCTGGTAGGGCAGGGTGGGGTCGACGCGCACGCCGTAGTAGTTCTGCACACGGCGCTCGGTGGGCAGGCCGTTGTCGTCCCAACCCATGGGGTAGAAGACCTCCTTGCCGCCCATGCGCTGGTAGCGGGCGACGATGTCGGTGTGCGTGTAGGAGAACACGTGGCCGACGTGGAGGGATCCCGAGACCGTGGGAGGAGGGGTGTCGATGGAGTAGACCTGTTCGCGGGTGGCGGAGCGGTCGAAGGAGAAGGTGCCCTGCTCGTCCCAGCGCCCGCCCCACTTCTCCTCCAGCCCGTCGGCACCTACGCGGTCCGGCACCGTGGGTGCGGGAACCGACGTCGGAGTGGGGGTGACCTGGTCGCGCATGGTGATTGTGCTCCATCTTGTCGTTGGGCATGCGTCCCCAAGACTACGAGGTGGGCGCGCCGCGTACCAATGACGCCACGGGGTGTCCGAGGGAGCAGCCTTCCCGCTTCGCCGATGTCCGCCCTGCTCTCCCCTCGAGGTCCGTCCCCATTGCTGTCGAGGTCCGTCCTCGTCGAGCCCGTTCGACACCCGGTGCTCATCCACCGCGCGGCGCCTCGCCATGCGGTGTCATACGGTCTCGTGACCAACTGCCCTCAGCCGAGCTGGCGGTCCCGGGCGACTGCCGCGTCCACGGCATGGACGAGGGCGGGGGAGAGCCCAGCCTCCTCGGCAGCCAACAGACCGGCGATGGTGGTGCCACCCGGGGAGGTCACCTGGTCGATGAGCTGTCCAGGGGTGGTGTCCTCCTCCGCGGCGGAGAGGACCAGGGTCGCCGACCCCGCCAGGGCCTGGGCGACGATCGCCACTGCGCGCTGCTTGGGCAGGCCGTGCTTGACGCCGGCACGCGCCAGGGCATCGATGATCTGGAACACCCAGGCGGGTGAGCATCCGGCCAGTGCGGAGAACACCGAGAAGTCCCTCTCCTCAATCGTCACCGTGCGCCCGATGGCGTCGAACAGGGAGCGGACCTCGGTGCGTTGTTGCTCGGTGACGGCGTTGTTGGGGCACATGGCCGTCATGGACTCGCCGATCTGGGCGTTGACGTTGGGCATGGCGCGCACCAGCGCGACGGGCGTCCCGAAGTCCTCCTCCATGGAGGCCAGCGTCCGGCCGGCGGCGATCGAGATGATGCAGGTCCCGGGGTGTTTCGAGACGATGTCGCGGATGTCCTTGATGACACGCTGCTGGACGTGGGGCTTGACGGCGAGCACGATGTGGTCGACCTCGTCCGCCAGGGTGCGGTTGTCGGTGGCCGTGCCACCCAGCTCGGCGGCGAGGGCGGGGGCGTGGATCCCGTGCGAGTCGGAGAAGAACATGTCGGACCCGTCGAAGCCGGCGGCGACGGCGCCCCTGGCGAT
>JBQEKJ010000043.1:0-12297 GCA_052103835.1 Pauljensenia sp. | reverse complement strand
GGCCTCATGCCCGCAGCCCCACAACGACACACCCCCACCTATTGGCGGAACCTCTTAGCGACCAACTGAGCCCGTTGGCTCAATCCCGAGATCGGTGAGGATGCGGCGGGCGGGTTGGGGGATTTCTGGTGGGAACTCCAGGATGTCGCCGTTGATGCGGATGCGGCTGGAGCGTAGGGGTTCCAGGGTGTGGAGGATCTGGCGGATAGAAGCACCTGCGCGGTCTTGGAGGTCTCGGGCCACTGCGAGGGAGGCCATGACGCAGGTCAGGTGGGCTTCGATCTTGTCCTCACTGTGGAGGAAGACGGGCCTGGCGGAGAGGTCGTTCTTGGTCATCCGGAAGGAGCGTTCCACCTGGTAGAGATCACGGTAGGCAGCGACGATGTCCTCTCCCGGCATGGTGTCCTTGGGGAGGTTCGTGACGAATCCCTTGAAGCCGAGGGCTTGACGGGCGCGTTCAATGAGAGCTTCGTTGACGGTCGGCTTTTCCCCTGCCAGCTTCACGAAGCGATCCTTCTTTGCGGGTCTGCGGCCTTCAGCGATGTCGGTGGCACGAGCGACCTGAGCACCGAGGGTGCGTTCCTCTCTCTTGGCGCGAGCGAACTTGTACTCATAGACCACGCGGCGCTCCCGGGCGTCCTTCCCGATCCCCATGACACGGCTGGTTTCGATGATCTGCCCGTCGGCAGCCATGTTGCCGTGTGCTTTGAAGTGGTCTGCCAGGTCATAGGGAGCCCTGGAGTTGCGAGATCCGACGATGAAATGGAGGTGATCATCTTCGAGGGCGTTGAGGTTGCTGGCTGACAGTAGGCCGGCGTCGGCGACGACCACGAGGTCGGTGACCGTGGGATGGGCCGCGAGGAAGCGTTTGATGACGGGAATCAGGGTCTTCGTCTCAGCTTTGTGTCCAGGGAACATGTAGACGTCGAGAGGGAATCCGCTGGCGTCGACGAGGAGACCGACTTGGACTTGGGGGTCCACGCGGTGCTCCTTGGAGTGACCGACGCGCCTGACCTCTGAGTCGATCGTCAAGCCGAACTCGTCGATCTCGGCCTCAAAATGCAAGGTCGTCGCGTCATACATCACCAATGTCAACGTTGTGTTCCTGCTGGCATGCGTGAAGCAGGCATCCGCGAGCTGTTCGCGGTACTTCCCCTTCTTGACCCGCTCCAGCATCCGGTAGATCGTCTTCTCGCTGGCCGGGGCATCAACCCCCAAGTTCTTCAACACCCGCAACGCGTCCAGCTTCGAGGTCGGCTCCACGATGCGGGCCAACACGATCTTCATGAACGTCTCGTCCCCCAGGGCAGTGAAGCCGAGACGCTCATAGGTGTCGGTGAGTACCTGCCACAGGATCCGGGCTGGTTGAGCCACCACCACCCCACTTCTCACTGCCTGGGAGGGTGGGCGACCCCGACGGGGACCGCTTCCCGATGTGGAGGAGCGGGTCCAGTCCGCTGTGTCCCCCAAGGATGCCGAGCGCCCCACATCACCCAGATCCAGCGCGTCTTGACCGGGGTGGAGGAGGCTCTCGGCACGCTCCAAGAGGATCACGAGGTCCGCATCCGAGTGTGCGGATCCCACATGGACCCGGGACACCACGCGCGTACCGTCCTTCTCCACAACCTGAACCGTCACCGCTCCCGAAGCGGAGCGCCCCCGAGTGATGAAACGGCCCATGGCCGCCACCCTACCGGCCACCACCCAGCAATTCTTAGCGACCAAATCGCAACACCACACTAGACAAACCCGCAGATCAAAGGGTGTTCAACACGAACAGTTCACGACGCCTGTCCGAAAACAGGCCAGGTCCAGCGCCTCCACGACCGGATCGGTGGCGACACCAGGATCCGACAGTGCGGCGGAGCGGAAGAGGGTTCCTGGGCGCAGGTCGACACCGGACATGGTCGGCCACCCGCCCACGTCCCGCAGGTTGGGGAGGTGGGCAGAGGAGATCTCATGCGAAGTGCTCACGAGGGAGAGCCTAGGCGCGCTGGGTGTCGGCCACCGGACTCCCGCCTGGGAACCGGTGGCGGGTTGCTCGCCCGCCGTGGGATCGCGACGGGGTGGGCGTCCGCGGGAGTGCGTCAGTCCTGGGAGGAGGAGTCCGTGGGGGCGCCCCCTTCGGAGGTGTCGGTGCTCCCGCCCTCGTCGGTGGCCTCCTGGTCCTCCGCGCGCAGCAGGGAGGCACGCGCGATGAGTGCACCGGCGGCGGTGAGGGAACCCGCCAGGGCGAGGGGGCCCAGCCATGAGGGGGCGAGCCTCCCGCCCAGGAGGCGGTCAACGGAGTACTTCCCCGCGCCCGTCAGGGCGAGTGCGGTCGAGGCCGTGGCGAGTGTGGCGGGGAGCTCGAAGCCGCCGTCAGTGTTCCAGAACCCGTTCTCCACGTGCGTCGATCCCGCCACGACCATGGTGGCGGCGCCCGCGGCACCGCCCAGCGGGGTCGCCAGTCCGAGGGCCATCAGGGAGCCGCCGCCGAACTCACCGAGTCCGGCGAGCAGGGCGGAGAGTTTGCCCGGCCTGAAGCCCAGGGAGTCCATGAAGGCGCCCGTGCCATCCAGGCCGTGGCCGCCGAGCACCCCGAAGAGCTTCTGTGAGCCGTGCGCCGCCAGCGTCGCGCCCACGCCGACGCGCAGTGCCAGCAGTCCCAGATCCCGTCCCCGTGACTTCCCCATCGTGGTGGTTCCTCTCCTGATGCGCCCGCGGCCGACCCGGATGCCGACCCGATGCGTGTCTGTGGGCACGCTAATCCCGCGGGGACGGGGCGGCAACAGGTGCGGGTGCGTACGCGGGTGCGGGTGGGGGTCTCAGCGTCGGTCCACCAACTCCGAGGTGTTCTGCGAGGTGCGGATGATCGCGATGACGAACTCGATGGACAGGCGGAAGGTGATGATCCAGATCAGGGGTGGGATCCATCCCAGCAGGATTGCGGCGATGAGGAGCCCGGCGCCTTCGCCACTGCCCGCGACGACGATGCCCGAGATGATCTCGACCAGCCAGAAGAGCGCCGACACAGCGATGCCCAGGACGTAGATGAAGCTCGCGAACTTCAGGGTGACGAAGTGGCGGAACTGCAGGTCGAAGAGCGCCTTGAAGAAGCCCGGCCCGTCCGAGGGGCTCGGGAATCCGCTCGACTGTGACTGCGGTTCGTAGGAGGTGGCACCGGAGGGCTGGCCCTGGGGGGACCCGTAGGGCTGTGCCGGTGGGACGTTGGCGGACTGGTTGGGAGGCGTTCCGTAGGGCTGCTGGGGGGACGGTCCGGAGGGGTCGTGCGGGTCCGAGGGGGGCGGGGTGGTGGGGGGAGGTGGGGTGCTCATGTCGGTGACCTTCCGGTGGTGTCGGGAGTTGCATCCTGTGTCGTGCGTGGCGCTTCCGGCGTCGCATCGCGTGACGGGGACGTGACCCGGGACGAGGGCGTCGCCGGACCCTGCCACTGGCTCCTGCCTACCACATTGTGGTCCCAATCACAGTGTGAGCCCGGTGGGTGAGGCAATGGAACATCGGCGCCGCGACGCCCCGGGGAGGTCGTCCGGGCGGTCGTACGGGTCGGTCACCCGGGTTGCTGCACAGGTGTCGGCGCCGGGACCTCCGCATCTGACGCCGGACAGCACGAGCCCAGAGGTGCATCAGGCAGCTGGGAAGGCCGCTCAGTGGGAGCTCAGCCGCGGACGACGATGTTCTCTGGGTCCTCCCCGGCCAGGAGGTGCTGGATCTGGCGCCTGACCAGGCCCGCGATGCGCGGATACGTGGCGTCGGTGTTGCCGCCCTGGTGGGCGGTGATGAGGATGCCGGGCGCATGCCAGAGCGGGTGGTCGGTGGGCAGGGGCTCGGGATCGGTGACGTCCAGGGCGGCGCGCAGGCGGTGTGCGCGCAGCTCGGCGAGGAGTGCGTCGGTGTCGACCACCCGCCCTCGTGCGACGTTGACCAGGAGCGCGCCGTCCTTCATCCGCGCGAGGAGGCCGGCGTCGAAGAGCTGGTCAGTGCCCGCGTTGAGGGGCACCGCGAGGATGACGATGTCGGCGCCGGGGAGCAGGCCGGGGAGGTCCTCGAGCGCGTGCACCCGGACCCCGTCCTCGTCGCGGGCGTGGTGGGCGACGGGGGTGATGGTGACCTCGAAGGGCTCCAGGCGCGCAGCGATGGCCTGGGCGACCGACCCGTAGCCGACCAGGACCACGTGGCGGTCGGCCAATGCCGGTCCGAACGGGTTCTCCCACTTCCCGCGGTCCATGGCGCGCACGGCGTCGGGGATGCCGCGCTGGGCCGCCAGGGTGAGTGCCAGCGTCAGCTCCGCCGTACCGGTGGACTGGACACCGCGCCCGTTGCAGAGGGTGACGCCGGCGGGGAGGTGGCCCACGGCGTGCTCGTAGCCTGCGCTGGGCAGCCACACGTAGCGCAGGTGCGGCAATGTGTTGAGGACGTCGAACGCTCCGGGCCGGGAGAAGTAGTGCGGAACCTCCACGGCGGTCACCCGCTGGGCGACGTCGGGGGGCAGGGGCGCGGAGAGGTCCCAGTGGACCAGGTCGACCCGGCCGCGCAGATCGGCGAGGCGGTGCTCGATGTCCTCGTCGGGAAGGGTGACGGTCAGCATGTCGGTCCTCCTGGGTGGTGCGGTGTGTGGTTCTGTGTGTGGTTCTGTGTGTGGTCCTGGTGTGCGCGCCCCCGGATGGGCGCGGGGCTTCCGAGGGTTCGGGGTCCCCGTACGGGGACCCGGGGGGGAGGGCCTCACCCCAGCGGCAGCCAGTCGAGGACCCGGCGGATCTGGGCATCCCACAGGCCCCATTCGTGGACGCCGTCGGGATACTCCGCATGCGGATCGGCACCCGCGGCTCTCGCCGCCTCCACGAAGTGCTCGGAGTGGGCGAGGAGTTCGTCCTGGCGACCGCACGAGACCCACAGGGTGGGCAGGGTCGAGGCATCGGAGTGCCCGAGCAACGCCAGGAGGTCATTGTCACCGGCCGGGGTGAAGTGTCCGTCGAACACCCGGTCGCGCACATCGGGGGCGAAGTCGAGGAAGGGCGCGTCCGCGTCGGGACCGACGCCGCCGGTCAGGGCACCCCCGGAGAGGTCTCCGGCGCGCGCGGCCAGGTCGAGGGCACCGGAGAAGCTGGCCGCGGCGGCGAAGCGGTCCGGCTGGGACAGGGCCCAGCGCATGGCGCCGTAGCCGCCCATGGACAGGCCCGCGACGAAGGTGTCCTCACGACGTGTGGACACCCGGAAGAAGCGGTGGACCACCTCGGGGAGCTCCTCGGAGAGGAACGTCCAGTGGGCGCTGCCGTGGACCTCGTCCTGGTAGAAGCTGCGTTCCGCGCGCGGCATGACCACGGCCAGGCCCTTCTCGGCGGCGTAGCGGTCGATCGAGGTGCGGCGCAGCCAGGTGGACTCGTCGTCGGAGAGCCCGTGGAGCAGGTAGAGGAGCGGGGGGTCCACGGTGGCAGGGCCGGACCCAGCGGGAGCGCCGGGACCGTCCAACCCGATGAGGGTTCGGGGATGCTCGGGCAGGATCACCGTCATCGCGGTGGAGACCTGCAGGGCATCGGAGTGGAAGTGGACATCCAGCACAGCCATGGGGACCCTCCTCGTCACCGTCGCGCCCATCATGGCAGCCCGGGGCGGGTGCGGGCGGGAGGGTCCGGCGTGTGTGACCTGCGGGAGGCTGCGCTCGTCGCCGATGCGCCGCATGTCTGGCGGTGTCCAGGAGCGCCTGCCTGTCCCCTCCGGGCGTCGAGGGCCGGCGCTCCTCGCGGACCGCCGGTGGTCAGTGGCTCCGGCCCAGGGCGTCGCGGACCATTCCGACCACGACCGCACGGTCCGTGAGGTTGCCCTCGAAGTCGAGATGGTCGCCGTCGATGACGAGCAGCGGACTGGCGTGGTACTCCCGTTCCCACTGGTCGTAGTGGAGCAGCAGGTCCCGGTAGTAGTCCTCCAGGCCCGGGTCGCTCTCCGGCTGCTCGAAGGGGCGGGCACGCTTGCGGATGTGGCGCATCATCGTCTCGAAGGACACCCTGATCAGGACCATGAGGTCCGGTGCCTTCCGGTACGGCGCGTCCTCCAGTTCCTCCATCATGTTTTCGAACAGGGCGTTGTAGGTGTCCCACTCGACCTTGGTGACATTCCCACGGTCGTGGTTCATGCGCATGAACACGCGGTCCTCGTAGATCGAGCGGTCCAGGATGGTGTCCTGGCCGGTCTCCCTCTCCCGCTCGCGGGCCCGCTTGATCGCGGCGAACCGACGGTTCAGCAGGTAGACCTGCATGAGGAAGGCGTAGGGGTTGCGGGCCTCGGTGTCCCCGGCGGCCCGCTGACGCTCGGCGATCGCATTGCCCCGGTAGAAGTCGTCGATGACAGGGTTGTCGTCCACGGGCTCGAACACCGCCCGCGCTCCGAGCTCCTCGGCGAGGATGCCTGTGAGCACGGTCTTGCCACTCCCGATCGGCCCGGCGAGTGTGATGAGCATGGTGCCTCCTCCCGGGGTGCGCCGATTCGCGCGCCTCACCCGCCATTGTCGGTCGTGTGACCGGTGCCCACCAGACGTGGCGTCGGGGGTGGGCCCGGAGGCGGGCGCTGGGCGGACCTGTACAGAGCCGTGGACCGGTCCCGGATACGGATCGGCCCCAGCTGCGGACCCCGGCCCACGGTTTCGCGTTCCCACCCCCGGCGCCCGATTGTCGACCCGGTTCCTGGGCCCTTGACCCGGCACTCGGCCTTTGACCCCGTTCCCGGGCCCTCGACCCCGGGTCCCGGTTCCGCGACACCGTGCTCGGACATGTGGCTCCTCCACAGGTGCCGGCGGGCCGGGTTCCGACTCGATGACGGACAATGCTCTTCCGCGCCCGGGATGGTTGGAGATCGGAACCTTCTCCACCAGCGCAGACGTCGATGCGGGCTCGGTTCGATGGTCGCAGGAGGCAGACATTGTCTGCTGTGGACCCCGGTTGGGTGCCGCCGAGAGCTGCTTCCATGTGTCCATGACGCACGAGGACGACGTCGTTGCCGCCCGGGAGCTCCTGGTCCGTGCTGGCGGTGCCATGGAGACCGCCCGACTGGGTGCGCTCGTCGGTGCACGGGTCGCACGCGCCCTGCCCAACAGGGGCGACATCTCAGGAGGTCCTCTGTTGACGGTCATCAGGGGCACGACGGATGTCGAGCGCGTGATCGCTCAGCAGCGTGGCGCAGTCGTCACCTGCCTGAGCGCTGCCCACCACCACGGCATTCCCGTCGTCGGGCGCCCGCCGGTCCGGGTGCACCTCGCTGTCCCGCGCCGACGAGGGCGTCTCCGGGGCGGGCCCCGCACGGAAGGCATCACTGTCCACCATGAGACAACCCGATCACGGTCGATCCCCAGCGTCCCTGGTTGGCCGACCTGCCGACGGTCATCAACCGCATGCTGCTCTGCACCGAGGAGACCCAAGCCATCGTTGCTGTCGACCACGCGCTGAACCGTGGTCTGCTGACTTCCGACCAGATCCGCATCCCGAAGTCCGGCCCGGGCACGTCGGGCGCGAGGAGCGCGCTGGCCCGTTCGAACGGGAGGGCACGATCGATCATGGAGACGCTGGCCCGGCTGGCGCTGGAGGACGCGGGGATCGGGCCGATCGAAGTCGGTGTGCAGATCCAGTCGGTCGGAGAGGTCGACCTCCTCGTCGACGGCCTGATCGTCGGGGAGATCGACGGACGACAGCACACTGGGCCGGACCAGGTGGCCAAGGACCGTGAACGCGACCTGCGCCTGAAGGGTCTGGGCTACATCGTCCTGCGCTTCTCCACCCACCACGTCCGGGCCGGGATGGTGGTTCCCGCTGTCCGTGGGGCCTTGGACCGCTTCGGCAACCTTCCCAGGCCCCAACGTGTGCCGTTCACCGGGTGGCGCGTCAACGCCTTCGACCAGGAGGAGCGTCTGGTACGCATTGAGGACTGGTGAGCAGTCTCCAGGGCCGAGGTGTCGCCCTCGTTTCGCCCTCGTCGGGCCTCCACCGCGCCCTCACCGGGCCCTCGTCGGGCCCCACCGGGCCTCCATCGGCATTCAGCCCCCCTCACGAGTGCGAGACGACAGACAATGTGTGCTCCTCCCGAGGAAGGGCTTCACGGAGCGCGGTTCCGACCTGCATGAACACACGCTCGGCGCCTGATGGCGCGGGAGCGCGAGAAACATTGTCTGTCGGCGGTGTCCCGAGCACCCGCCAGCGGCCTCGCATGACCGGCTTCCTTCGCCTGAACGTACATGCTCCACTCGCCTCGCCTGACCGCGCAAGTCTGCCGAGCGCGTCCCGGCGCCGAGAGTCCTGAGCCGCGGAGTCGATGATCGGCACCTGTTTCAGGACATGATCCAGAGGCAGTACCTCCCCGAATGAGGAGTTCGTCGTTGGGTACCCATCTCGTTCCGGGTCTGCGTGGGTCCGAACTGCACCCAGATGCGCATGGGGGGACATACGGTCAGTCCATGACGGTCATCGACGACAACTCACCGTCCGGGAGGGGCACGCGAGTCCTGGAGGAGCTCCCGGGAGAAGGAGGGGGGTTCGGTGTGCGTGCACTCGACGACGAGGCGCTCCGGCAGCTCATCTCCCGCGTGGACCGGCTCGATGATGCGCCCTCGTCAGGGGGCACTCAGCGCCGATCCCGCGCGCGGCACCTCGACTCCGGCGTCCTCACCACGGAGACCCCTTGGGATCGTGTGGTGAAGTGGGCTGAGGACCTACCGCTGAGTCCCGCAGTGATGTTCGACCATGCCTTGCTCGACGTCGCCCAGGAACGTGTGATCGCCGAAAGAATCCAGGCGGGAATCCGCGCCGCGACGGCCACCGACCGCCCGGCCACCCGCTCGGCCCGGAGGACCATCCGTGAGGGTCAGCGCGCCACGGACGTCCTTGTGCGCGCCAACCTGCGTCTGGTCCGGGCCATGTCAACCAGGATCCCCTCCGGCATGCCGGAGGACGATCTCATCTCGCTGGGCATCCTGGGTCTCCTACGCGCGACCCTGACCTTCGACCCTGACCGAGGCAAGTTTTCCACCTATGCGACGTGGTGGATCAGGCAAAGTGTCACCCGCGGGGTCGACGACACCGAACGTCTCATCCGAATCCCGGTTCACGCGATGGACAGACTGCGCAGCAGTCGGCGTGTCGAACGGGAGATGACGGCTGCCCTCGGTCGCACACCCACCCGCGAGGAGCTCGCTGCCGAGTGCGGCACGGATGCCGCCACGCTCGCCTGGCTCGAACTGGTCAGTCGGCCGACCCTGAGTCTGGACGACTGGGTGGGGAACGAGGAGTCCAACTCGCGACCCACGGACTGGTGGTCGATCCTCTCCGAGACGGACATTGAGGGAAGGGATCCCTGTGCGGAGGCGGACGAGCGCCTGTGCGCCCGGGGAGTCCTCGCCGCCCTGGATCGATTCGAGCTCGATGTTGCCGGGGGCCTCGCAGAGTGCAGCGCACCGCCACCCATCGAGCGGTCCATTGGGATGCTGCGCCTGCGTGTCGGCCTGGTGGATGGTGAGGAGTGGACGCTGGAGCGGATCGGCGAGCGCTACCACCTCACCCGGGAACGGGTCCGCCAGATCGTGCAGCGACTGATTGCCGATCCCGAGTTCCGTCGGCGCATGGCTGCTGCTGCCGACATCTCTCCTCCCAATGAGGATGACGGGACGAGGAACGCGGGCGATCGGGAGCCTGCAGTGCGAGCTTCCGAACGGCGATCGCGCGGGGGTGGGCATGCGGGGACACACCGCCAGCCACCGTCGGAACGAGGGGCGATGCGACGGGCGGTGCAGGACTCGGGGGAGGTGTCTCTCGAGCAGTCGGATGCGTCCCACACGGCCTCGCCTGGACCTCCCGGTGTGCGTCCACGCGACGCCACGAGGACGCTCCCGGAGGAGGGCGCCCCCGGAGAGGTCTGGTGGAGGATCTTCGGGCTGGCATGACTTCATGAGATCCATGGTGGAGGAGCGGGCCCTGTGGTCGGACGCCGGGGACCCCGCCGTCCGGGCACGCCTACCATCGTGGTGGGTCAGCGGGTGCCGGTGATGGACCGGAGAACTCTGGAGGAGTCGAACGACATGGCACTGTCTGCCGAGGAGCAACCACTCAATCGTGTCTTCTCCCGGGACTACCAGTTCCGGATGCCTGTGTTCCAGCGTCCGTACTCGTGGGGCATCGAGCAGGCGTTGCAGTTGCTCGACGACGTGATCGAAGCCAGTTCGCAGCCGACGTCTCCCTACTTCCTCGGGTCGATCGTGCTGCTGGGGGACTCCTCCGATGAACGCGTCCGTGATGTGATCGACGGACAACAGCGCCTGACAACCCTGACAATCCTCCTCTCCGTGTTGCGTGAGTTGGAGGAGAGGGAGGATGTCCGGGAAGGGCTGGATCACATGATCAATGAGTCCGGACAGGTCCTCCAGGGCATTGCGCCGGGTCCGCGTCTGGAGCTGCGTGACACGGACCGCTCCTTCTTCCGGTACACCGTGCAGGATGGCGACTTCGAAGCGCTCTTCGATCTCCGCGGAAGTGATCTTGCCTCGGTGGCGCAGCGCCACATCTTCGAGAACACGCGCGCGCTCTTCGATTCGCTCTCCACCGACCACAGGCCAGACGCGCGCCGAGACTTGGCCGTCTACCTGTCGAACCAGGTGTTCCTGGTCGTGATCTCCACCGACGACCTCGCCAGTGCACACAGGGTCTTCTCCGTGCTCAACACCCGGGGACTGCCACTGACGGCCGGGGACATCCTCAAGTCGCAGATCGTGGGATCGCTGCCGGGGGAGATCCAGGGACACTACTCGCGCACCTGGGACGACCTGGCAGACTCCTTCGGGGGAAGTCTCGACACCTTCCTCCATCACGTGCTCACCGTGCGCACGCACCGCGAGGCCCAGGACAACCTGGTCGAGGACTTCCAGAGCCGCGTGCTCTCCACCATTCCCGATGGTGGGAT
This sequence comes from Pauljensenia sp., assembly GCA_052103835.1. GTDB lineage: Bacteria > Actinomycetota > Actinomycetes > Actinomycetales > Actinomycetaceae > Pauljensenia. The sequence continues at coordinate 1,365 of JBQEKJ010000043.1, read as the reverse complement.
GCAGTCGTTCCTCGACCGGGTGATCATCCCCTTGGCCGGGGCGATGCGTGCAGTCTCCACGGGGGCGTGCGAGGGCATGAGCCCCGTGGTGGCCGACGCCCTGCGTCGGCTCGGCGAGTTCGGGACCACGGACTGGATCCCCGTCGCCATGGTCATCATCGACCGTTGGGGCGCGAGTTCTTCGACCTCCGCCGACCTGCTCGTCCGTCTTGAACGCGTGGTGGGTGTGGACACGCTCGCCGCCCACACCCGTCCTCAGCGTCGCCACCGCGTGGCACAGCTTCTCGACGCCCTCGACGCCCTCGACGCCTTGGGCCCGGGCGATGGAAGCGTCGTCGACGAGGGCGGAGCCCCGGCAGCGTCAGGTGTGAGGGACCCCGAGACCAGGAGTGGTGGCTTCGCCATTGACGACAATGAGCGGCGTCGAGCTCTGCTCAATCTGCGGGGTGAGATGACGGCGAGTGCGCCGATCACGAGGGTCGCTCTCGAACGCGCGAACGAGCAGCTCTACGCCAGTGGTGGTTCCGGAGCCCGCGCGCGCACGATCCGAGTCGTGCGGCTGATCCCCACCTCTCCGTTGCCGGACTCCTCCTGGCGCAGGCTGACGGAGGCCACGCGAGAGTACTGGACCAACCGCGTGGCGAACATGGCTCTGACCTCGCAGACGGAAGCGCGGATTCGGGACGTCGACGCATTCGCCGAGCGGGTCGCGCGCATTGTCACTCCTGCCGTCGAGGATCTGGGTCTCACCGCGGAGCTGACCTCCATGAAGGAGTGGACGCCCGAGGTGCTGCAGCGCCGGGAGGACCGAGTGGTCGCAGCACTGGCCGACCACTGGCACATTCGCCACGACAGCGAGGGGATTGACCTGGCTGCACTGGGAGAGCAGGAGCTGCTGCTCGGTCCGGGCACGGGACGAGGGCGTGTGTCGAGACGCATCCAGACGGCCGAGGTGGTGAGGGCCGGGTTGTTGGCGGTCGGTGACGTGCTCGTGTGGCAGCGCGCCGCCGATGGTCGGGAGTACCGGGTGAGTGTGACGGAGAACGGCGGCTATCGTCTGCCGAACGGGAAGGTGGCCGACACGCCTTCAGGTGCCGTGCGCCTGATCACCGGGGAGAGCCGCAATGGCCTGCGCCTGTGGCGCAGGGACGCCGATGGACGTCTGCTCGGCGACATCTGGAGGGTCTACCGCCAGCGGGTTCTCGGTACCGAGTAGGGCGCGCCCCGGACGACGGCATGGGCACCCTCGTCGATGTGCGCCCGCGGCGAAGGGTCTCCCCGGACACGGCCCCACCCGATACCATCCCTGACATGGGGACTCAACGATGAGCGTGCGCATCGGCGTGGTCGGCGGCGCGTGGCGGG
>JBQEKJ010000042.1:8299-12465 GCA_052103835.1 Pauljensenia sp. | reverse complement strand
GGGCACCGCCCAGTACCTCCCTCCCGAACAGGCCATGGGCGAGACCGCGACGTCTTCCGGTGACCTCTACGCCCTGGGAGTCATCGCCTACGAGGCTGCCGCAGGGCGACGCCCCTTCACCGGCGCGACCCAGGTCGACATCGCCTTCTCCCATGTCAATGACCCCGTCCCGGCCCTCCCCGAGGACATCCCCCTCCCCTTCGCGAAGGTCGTCCTCCACCTCCTGCAGAAGGATCCCCGCCACCGGCCCGCCACCGGCGCCGCCCTCGTACGGGAACTCGTCACCGCTGCACGCACTCTCGACATGCCCGTCGAACCTCACCCGCTCCCCGTCCCCATCGAAGACGCCCCCTCGCCCGATGCGACGGGCATCGCCGAAGACCTCCGCACCCCCGTACCCCCGGTGCTGCACGAGAGACGCCGGGTACTCCCCGAGGAGATGCTCCTCCCGCCCACCGCGGACGAGGGCGGCTCCCGCACCCCGGCCCGGACGCCGCAGCTCCCGGAACCCGCCACGGGTTCGCACTCCGTCGACGCGACGACACCACCGCGACGGTGGCGCCAGTTGCGGCCCGCGACCGAGGCCACTCGACGGGACCCCTCAGACGCAGCTCGTCCGGGGTCTCCCTCCTCCGGTACCGGGACAGCCCGTCCGGACCGGTCCGCTCCACCCGTCCCCGGAGTTCGCACCCGCGCCTCGGCGCACCCGTCGGACGTCCCCGGGCCCACTGCGGGGCGCACGCGGGTCCCCCCCTCACGCTCCAGTGGGGAGCAGGACGCATCTGCTGCGCGATCGACGCCCGCGAGGCATGCCCGCCATGCCGGAACACCGGGAGACGACCCGCGTCCCGACACGCCGCGCCGCAGTGTCCAGGAACGCATCGGATCGGATCAGCACGGGCGGCCGACGCCGAGCGAGTCGACCCCTGCTGCCGCTCCGGCTCGGCGCGGCAGCCGTGTCCGCACGCATGGGCCCGCGGGAGCGGCCGCTGGTGCGGGGACACGCGTCACACGAAGATCCCTCAGCCGTCGCCACAGCATGCAGGAGCATCCCTCCCCGGGGACAGCCGCCCGACCGGGGTGGCATCCCATCCACCATGCCAGTGTCGTGACGGGGAACGCCCCCCACCGGCGCGCACCACGCACGAGGTTCAACCGTTCGGTCGTCGCCCCACCCGTACCCCTGGTGGAGCGGATCGGCCGGTGGGTGGTCATCGGGCTCGTCGCCCTGACGATCATCCTCATCGCAATCGCTACGATCCAGAACAGGTTCGGGTCCCTCACCTCCCTCTTGGGAGCGGGCGCCCACGTCATCGAGGAGGCTCGGACATGTCCGATTCCATGGACCACCGTCTAGGCGGACGCTACGAGGTGCGCTCCCTCATCGGGAGGGGCGGCATGGCCGAGGTGCACCTGGGGTACGACACCCGCCTGCACCGCATCGTCGCCATCAAGATGCTGCGCATCGACCTGGCCCGCGACTCGATCTTCCAGGCTCGCTTCCGGCGTGAGGCCCAGGCCGCAGCCTCCCTCAACCACCCCAACATCGTCGCCGTGTACGACACCGGCGAGGAGGTCATCACCGCCCCCGACGGCCGTGGTGTCTCCGTGCCCTACATCGTCATGGAGTACGTGGAGGGGCACACCGTCAAGGAGCTCCTGGCCGACGGGACCCCCGTCCCCATCGACGAGGCCGTCGAGATCGTCTCCGGCGTGCTCTCGGGCCTGGAGTACTCCCATGCCGCGGGCCTCGTCCACCGCGACATCAAGCCGGGCAACATCATGCTCACCACCGACGGCAAGGTGAAGGTGATGGACTTCGGCATCGCGCGTGCCCTGGCCGACTCCCAGGCGACGATGACCCAGACCAACGCCGTGGTCGGGACCGCCCAGTACCTCTCCCCCGAGCAGGCCCGGGGTGAGCAGGTGGATGCCCGCTCCGACCTGTACTCCACCGGAGTCGTCCTCTTCGAACTCCTCACCGGGCGTCCCCCCTTCCGCGGCGACTCCGCGGTGGCGGTGGCCTACCAGCACGTCTCCGCCATCCCCCCCACGCCCTCCTCCATCACGCCCGACGTCCCCGAGGCCCTGGACCGCGTGGTCATGAAGGCCCTGGCGAAGAACCGCGACGACCGGTACTCCTCGGCAGCGGCCATGCGCGCCGACCTGATCCGCGCGGCCCGCGGTGCCGATGTCAACGCCCCCGCCACCCAGGTGTGGGCGGCTGCAGCGGCCAATGACGGTGCCACCCAGACCCTGGCCATGGCGCCGCCTCCCCCACCGAACTACACCGGCGCGCAGGCCGCATCACCGACATCCACGATGACTGCGGTCGGTCAGAACGGGGAGGAGGACGGTGAGCCGGAGAAGAACAAGAAGAAGACCGGGTGGATCGTCGCCCTGGTGATCGTGGCCGTGGCTCTGGTCGTCGGCGGAATCGCGTTCGCACTGAACCACAACCAGGATCCGGAGCAGGTGGCAGTGCCCAGCGGGCTCGTGGGGACCGCCCCGGCTGACGCCCAGGCGAAGGTCGAGGCCGCCGGGCTGGTCTGGGCAGTCTCCGCCGACACCGTCGCCTCGGACGACGTCGCTGAGGGTGACGTCGCCAAGGTCAGCCCCGACGAGGGCCAGATGGCCGACAAGGGGTCCACGGTGACCGCAGTGCTGTCCTCCGGCCCTGATTCGGTGACGGTGCCTGAGAATCTCGTCGGAATGGACCCCGCCGCTGCACAGAAGGCTGTTGAGGATGCCGGGCTCACATGGGCCGTGGGGCCGACCGTGGCATCTGACGACGTCGATGAAGGCAAGGTCGCGAAGGTCTCGCCGGAATCCGGGCAGCCCATCGCCAAGGGCGGCACCGTCACGGCGAACCTCTCCTCCGGATCGGACTCCGTCACGGTTCCCGACGTCACGAACCAGACCCAGACAGCGGCACTGCAGGCACTGCAGTCCGCCGGACTCTCGGTCGGACAGGTCAGCACGGAGGACTCTCCGGGCGTTGCCAAGGACACCGTGGTCTCCACGGATCCGGCCGCCGGGACACCGGTCCCGAAGGGCTCCAGCGTCAGCATCGTGGTCGGATCCGGCAATGTGAGCATCCCGGACAGTCTCGTGGGCAAGAACAAGGACGACGTGCTGAGCCAACTGAGTGCGCTCAAGCTCAACACAACCGTGACCGAGGAGGTGAACGCGGCTCCCGCAGGTGAGGTGATCGGCATCGACAAGTCGGGGCTGGTTCCCATCGACACCAACGTGACCGTGGTCGTCTCCACGGGTCCGGGATCTCCCGCTCCGACACCTTCCACCACGTCGACGCCGTAGGAGGATGGTGGGCTGCGCACGGTGAGCGTCGCGCGAAGCCCACCCTCCTGACCGCCACTGACCCGTCAGTGGTCCAGAAGCGACGACGGACTGCCGCCAGCATGGGTCCCGGTGTGTCAGAGCGTTGAACGCGCAGCGACCATGGGGGCCATCGTGGCCGCCAGGGAAGGTGCAGAGCGGTCACCACAGGTCGCCAGCCAGTTGGCGAGCATGAGATGTCCATGGTCCGTCATGACGGACTCGGGATGGAACTGGACGCCCTCCAGTGGCAGGGACCGGTGTCGCAGACCCATGACGATGCCCGAGTCAGTGGTCGCCGAGACCTCCAGCTCCTCCGGGACTGTCGCGGGGTCGACCGCCAGGGAGTGGTAACGGGTGACCGTCAGGGGTGAGGGCACGCCCGCGAACACACCGCGGCCGTCGTGGGTGATCGACGACGTCTTGCCGTGCATGAGCTCCGGTGCGTGCCCGACTGTCCCTCCGAAGAGCTCACCGAGGGCCTGGTGGCCCAGGCACACCCCGAGCATGGGGACACCGTGCTCCGCGCAGTCCTCGATGACCTGCAGGGAAGAGCCGGCCCCCTTGGGGTCCCCCGGACCGGGGGAGATCAGGACGCCCTCGTATGACCCCGGGGCCCACCACTGGGGGTCCACCGCATCATTGCGGACGACGTCGACCTCGGCGCCCATGTGACCCAGGTACCCGACGATCGTCCAGACGAAGCTGTCGTAGTTGTCCACGCACAGGATGCGTGCCATGGCCATCACTCCCCTTCCACTGGGGTGATCCTCCCACGCCCACCTCCCGGTGACCGACCAGCGGGAGGGGGCCGCCCTCGTCGAGGG